>CAZSHY010000008.1:6025-28625 GCA_964607125.1 uncultured Pseudomonadales bacterium
AGGGTGCGTAATAGAGCCGGGTACTACAGCGGTAGCAGGTCGCAACGCTATGGGCATGCGGGCTATTTTGATAAATTAAGCCCCGATCTGCTAGCTGCGCATCTACCAGGGGGTTAGCCTCAAGTATGTTCATACCAGCAAATTGGGTGACTTCTGGCTTGAGCTTGCCCTCCTCGTCTACATGTTCAATCAACTGAACTTTTTCTCTGAGCATCACTCGATAGTCATCTTCACCATAAACGGCCAGGGTGACAATGCCGGTGCCTTCTTCTGCCGTGACGAACTCATCAGCCACGACTACACCAAATCGAACACCGGGCGCTCGATCGGGATAGAAATCAAAATGAGGTGTGAATGTGAGCTCTGCCAGTTTGGCACCTGTCATTGTTTCAACAATCTCATAGCTTGGCTCAGACTTGAGCATCTTGAGTGTGGTACTGGCCAGGATGTAGTATTCGTCACCTTGCTTAACCTTTGCGTACTCAAGTTGAGGGTGCACTGCCAGCGCAGGGGTAGCTAGTTTGTTCCAAGGCGTAGTTGACCACGCTAACAAGAAAGTTTTGTCCTGACCCACCACTGGGTACTTATATGTGGTTGATGGCTCGGTCACATCTTGATAGCTATTGTCCATGGCTATTTCAAAGTTGGACAAGGGCGTGGCGCATCTTGGGCAATAAAGAATTACTTTTCTCCCTTGGTAAACCAAGTTTTTATCGTAAAGCTGTTTGAAGCCCCACCAAACCGACTCCATGTAAGAGCGATCCATGGTTTTGTAGTTGTGTTCAAAATCCACCCAGCGGCCAATTCGGCCGATGATTTTTTCCCATTCCACATCCAAGCGGAGTACTTCTGCGCGACAGGCAGCGTTGAACTTGGCTACGCCCAAGGCTTCAATCCCCTTTTTACCACCTTTGATCCCCAGTTGCTTCTCTATCATGTGCTCGATAGGTAAACCATGGCAGTCCCAGCCCCAGATTCTTTCGACGCGGTAACCCTTCATGGTCCAGTAGCGCGGTACCACATCTTTAGTGGTAGAAGCAAGTAGGTGGCCATAATGAGGCATACCAGTGGCAAATGGAGGGCCGTCATAAAAAACGTACGGCTTGGATTCAGGCCGCATGTTGACTGAGTGCTGGAAGGCTTGGGTTTCTTGCCAGAAAGCCAAAACCTGCGCCTCCATCTCTGGCAAATTTAAAGTAGCAGGTAGTGTAGTTGTAGTTTGGTCTGACATGGGCACTCCTTGTGCTGATGGTACTAAAAAACCCTCGGTCAAGCGGCTTGTTCTCACAAAACGATTGACTAGAGGGTCTGTAATTCTTGCGCAGACGGTACCACCTCAAGTGCTCTTTCACATAAATGACGGAGCGCTCATTCCTGCTGTAACGGGCTTACCCGGCTTGGTCTAATTACGACATGCATCAAAAGATGCGATGAGTCGTGTTCTTCAAGCAACTCGCCAAATGATGGTTTGGCTCAACGTTGATGCTAACTTTCAGGAAATTATAGCACACTCATTTGCGCTTGCGCATGAATGCGGGGATTTCAAATTCATCTTCAATCTCGTTATTAGCGCCCGGAGCAGAGACTGTTTTAAGAGCGGGTTGGTTTTCTTCTTCTGCGTCTTCATCATTGTCATCATCTGTGTTTTGAGTGGAGCTAGAATTGGATCCGGCTGCAACTTGGTCACCAAAAGCTTGGGATTTAACAAATGGCCCTCGTTTGAAGGCGCTAAACATGCTGCCCATGCGGGAAGGAGGTCGGGAATCTTCAGTGGCGAAGTCCTGTGCGGGGGCGTCTTGATCAGATGTGTCATCATCAAGTGTGCCCGTGGAAATTTGTCTGGTGGTCATGGGCTGGGTGAAACCAGAAGGAGCCCGATCAATGGTGGGCGAACTCTGTGGCTCATCCGACCGGCCGCGGTCCCCTCGGCGCATGCGTGCCTTGGAATCTCTGGAATATGCGCCAAAAAGTGATCTGTTGGATGAAGCATATCCCATCTGTTGCTCGCTAAATCCTGTGGCAATAACACTTATCTTGATATTTGATCCCAAATTTTCATCAATGGTTGCTCCAAAAATGATATTGGCGTCTGGATCAGCAGCATTAGCTATGATGGTGGAGGCATCAGAAACCTCTGTCATGGTCATGTCTGGTCCACCAATGATGTTGTAAAGTATGCCCTTGGCGCCTTCAATGGAAACTTCCAGAAGTGGTGAAGAGACAGCCATTCTGGCGGCTGTGGAAGCTCTATTTTCACCACTAGCCTGGCCAATACCCATTAAGGCAGATCCGGAGTCTGTCATGATAGTTTTGACGTCTGCGAAGTCTACGTTAATGAGTCCAGGTACGGTAATCAGGTCTGAAATTCCTTGGACGCCCTGGCCAAGTACGTTGTCTGCTAGTCTGAAAGCATCAAGCAGCGTCATTTTTTTATCTACCACTTCCATGAGGCGCTGGTTGGGGATGACAATGAGTGTATCTACTGCATCCTTGAGCAACTCTATGCCCTCCTCTGCAGTTTGCATTCGGCGTACACCCTCAAAGGCAAACGGTTTGGTGACGACTGCCACGGTTAGAGCGCCAGTTTCTTTGGCAATCTCAGCCACAACGGGGGACGCACCGGTGCCGGTGCCACCGCCCATGCCGCAAGTAATGAAAACCATGTCTGTATCAAAGAGTAGTTCTTTGACTTTTTCGTAAGATTCCTCGGCGGCAGTCCTGCCAACATCTGGGTCAGCGCCAGATCCAAGGCCCTTGGTGAAATTTGAGCCAATTTGGAGCTTGGTGTCTGCTTTGGAGGTGAGTAAAGCCTGGGCATCAGTATTGATGGAAATAAACTCGACGCCTTTGATTTGGCCAGATTCAACCATGGAGTTAATGGCATTGCCGCCGCCACCGCCAACTCCGACAACTTTAATTTTTGCAAACGTGGTGTTGGAGGGTTTTACCAGGGCCATAATGTAGGACTAACTAGATACGTGCAACTAAGATTTATATCACAATATATCAATGCTGTATAGCGGGCAGAAACTTGGCTCAAACTAGGGCATGAGTGACTTAAATACCTTACTAATCATACCCGGCAAAGATTTGGGACTTAGGTTCTTGAATAAATTGGCCAGTGAGAAGCTTGGCGCAGGCTGATTGGTAGTTTGGCGAGCGCCATACTGGAGAACGCCCACGCTAACAACATACGTGGGTTTTTGGATATCACTGGTTAAGCCTTGCAACTCAACCGGTGATCCAATTCTTGCCGGTAGGTTTAATTCGCGCTTGGCAATGTCAGCAATTTTAATGGTTTGAGCTCCACCGCCAGTCAATACTACTCCTGCTGGGATTACGCCTAAAAGTTTATGCTCTTTAAGCGTGGCGCTGACCATTTCAAATATTTCTTGTAGACGAGGCAACATTATGCCTTCAGCCAGGGTTCGTTTGGATAATATTTCATCGCTGGGTGATCCTGAGTACTCGCTGAGTTTAAGCTGGTCAGCTTTTTTTCGTCTTTCGGTGTAGTCCTTTTTGGACTCACCGGCATGGGGAGTAAGTGTAAAAAAAGCATCTTCGGTGAGTGAGGTTTTAATTTTTTCAGCCACATCCAGGCTGACTCTACAGCCCAATGCAATATCTTGCGTCACGTGGCGGGCCCCAATGGGAATTGATCCGGAAAATTCTAGCGAACCATCTACAAACACACACAGTGAAGTAGAGCCGGCACCGATATCAATCACCGCAACACCCAGCTCCTTTTCAGTTTCGGACAAGACTACCTCGCTGGCTGCCAGGCCAGAATAGACAAAACCATCCACGGTCAGGCCAAGATCTTCTACGCACTTTTGCATATTCTTAAGTGAGGTAGAGAGTGCGGTAATGATATGTGCCTCGGCCTCGAGACGCACGCCGGTCATACCGACCGGGTCTTTGATGCCATCTTGAGAATCTACCTTGTAACTTTTGGGAATAACGTGAATGATTTCTCGATCAGAAGGCAGTGATAGCGCTCTAGCAGCTTCAATGACGCGTTCAACATCCTGAGCCGCTATTTCTTGCTCCGGAGCGGCTACCGCCACGACGCCCTTAGAATTTTGCGAGTTAACATGGGTACCAGAGACAGATACGAAAGCACTTTTAACATCTTGTCCTGCCATTCTTTCAGCAGCATCTAAGCTTTCTGTCAGCGTTTCCATGACCTTTTCCAAGTCAATGATTTGACTCTTTTTCATGCCTCGAGAAGGGACGGCAGAAACACCCATGATTCTGAGAGCGCCCGATTCGGAATCAATGGCAGCAATTAAGGTAACGCACTTCTCCGTTCCTAGATCAATAGAAGTAATAATCCGATTTTGTGGCATCATGTATAGAATAACAAACTTATGGTCTTGTGCGTAGTACCGGCAGGTCAAAACGCATATCTATCTCCCAAACAGGTTTTTCTAAATTTGCTACCTCTGCAGATTGAAGGATTTGCTTGAGGGCGGCGATATCGGCTTCGGGCTCGGTCTGATCAAGGATGACTGTCACTTCTTGAATCAAAAACTTTATCTCCGTAGCAGAATGCCACTCTATATTTTGAATTGGGAATTCGTGTTTGTAAAGCGAGTTAATTAGTTGCGACGCTGGTTGGTGAAACTCAGCAGGAACTTGAAGGCTGTCAAGAGAGGTCAGACTAGTTGGGCCGGTGGCAGTTGAGATGTCAATGGTAGGCGCATGGTCATTTTGAGTTGGTGAAGAAAATTTTATTCTGCCCTGAGTGCTAATAAGTTTCACTTCTCCAGTGGCCAGTTTGAGCTGATAGAGCGTGGGCTCGTCAGTCAAGTGAAGGCTGAGATGTCCGCTTAAGTTTTTGGTTGAATTTACCAGAGTATATTCGCTGAAACTTGAATTTTTAGAAAGCACTCGGTTGTAGTCTGTGAAAAAAAGAGATTTGCCCAATAAATTTGTTTCTAGTTCTGTCTGCAGAGCCGTTGGGCATGGTTGGTTACCAACTTGGCAGTTGAGACTTTGAATTTTAAATAATGCCAGGCCCGCGTACATCAGGCATAAATAAATACCAACTTTAAATAAATAAATCAAACTTACTCGCAGGTTTGAATTAATATTTTTCATGGCGTAGCGCTGCGGAGCACTACTTTCCATAATTGAGCAGCAGCCGATGTTTTATGAGTTAGTGTGGTTAGTTTTTTACGCATTTTACCTGCATGAGCTAAAAGATCGGTCAATTTTTCTTGAAGTGACTCGGGACTCAAATCCTTTTGAGGTAAAATCACAGCTCCACCTACCTCCGCCAGAGCGCGCGCGTTTTCAAGCTGTTCTTGATTGTGTGCGAAAGGTAGCGGTATGAAAATAGTTGGCACACATCTCTGGGCAAGCTCTTCTGCAGTATTAGCGCCTGCTCTGGAAACTGCCCCAGTGGCATGTGAGTAAATCCAGGCTAGCTCGGTTTCTGAGACCCATTCTCGTATCATGTAATGATTTTGTTGGGTTCGTGGTAATTCAGCTTTGACACCCGTCAGCTCTTGGATGTAGTTGCGTTGTAGGGTGCTGAGCCCACATTGATGAATAACGATCCAGCTCTTACTGATTTGTTTAATTGTTTGCGAAACAACGGCGTTAATGACTTCAGAACCCTGACTACCTCCGGTGATGTATAAAATTGGCAACTTGTCTGTGGTGGAATACCAACTTGGTTGTGGAGCATTTTGACTTAAAACGGTTGTGCGAATGGGGTTGCCGGTCAAGGTTAATTTATCTGAAGGAAAGTTAGACCTGGTTTCTGGATATGAAATAGCCACGGCTTTGGCTAGGCGAGCAATGAATGAGTTGGCCAAGCCTACGGTTCGGGTTTGTTCATGAGTCACGATAGGTATACCCCATAGCCAGCTTGCCAAAGCGAGTGGGACGGCCATGTAGCCACCAAAACTTAGAAAAACATCTGGTTGCTCCTTGCCAACTATCAAGAACGACTTAAGAAAACCGCCGATGAATAAAAGACTTTGCTGGATAATTTGCGTCAGATTGCGTTGGGCAAACTTTCCGGTAGACAAAGGGATAAATTTAACTCCCCTAGCAGAAACTTGCTCGAACTCTGTAGAGAGTTGTTGCTGGTTTGCTTGGGAATAAACTCGACCAACAAAAACTATAGTAGGCGGCTGAGATAGTGTCTGGGTATGTTCAATTAAGCTGATAGCGGGTGTAACATGGCCGCCAGATATAAGTATCTTCATGGTGTGCGCGATTCACGATCGAGTCGTACTATGACTCCTATAGCCAACAATAGCATGACCAAAGACGATCTGCCATATGAGAAAAATGGAAGCGGTACGCCTGTAAGTGGGACCAAGGCCACGACCGCACTTAAATTTAGCGCAGTTTGAGCACTCAACCAGAAAAGCAGACCGTAGCCTAATAGGCGCGATTCTGGGTCTTCAATACGCTTGACCACTGCTGCCACGGCTTGAAAAAGAGCTACAAATAGTAAAATTATAGCCAGAGAGCCTACAAATCCCACCTCCTCTGCTACAATTGCAAAAATTGAGTCAGTGCTTGCTTCTGGAATGTATGAAAACCGTTGCTGTGAGTTGCCCAAACCCTGACCCAGCCAGCCGCCTCTACCCAGAGCTAGGGTAATTTGCCTAATGTGGAAACTACTTCCCAATGGGTCGAGTTCTGGGTTCAAAAACGTGCGTACTCGGTTTAATCTGTACGGTGCAACAGCAATGGCCAAAATGATTAGAGGTATGCCCGCCAGACCTAACCAAGCCAGATGTTTAATTTTTCCGCCTGCCACGAAGTACATGCCAGTGGCGATAGCCAAAACTAATAAGAGTGAGCCCAAATCTGGCTGAGCAATGAGCATTGCAGCTGGCACGCCCACCAAGAGGGTGAAAGGACCAAATCTCTGATGGCGGCTGAGCCATTGAGCGAAGTAAGCTATCAGGCCAAATTTAAAAAACTCTACCGGTTGAACCGTGACTGGCCCCAGCGCGAGCCAACGGCTCGCGCCATTGAGTTTCAATCCAATGCCGGGTATGAAAACAGCAATCAAACATAGTAAGCAGCCCACGTACATAACGGGAGCCAAACGTTTCCAGACGCTGATTGGAATAAACATGCTACAGAACATAGCAATTATTCCAGCGGCCATGCCGACACTCTGTTGCTTGAGAAGGTAATATGGGTCATTGAAAGTAGTGAAGCTTTCAGCAACCGATGACTCAAAGACAAACAAAAGGCCTAAGCCGGATAGCATCAGGGTAAGTACGATAATTAAAACGGAACGCTTCCATGAAGATGTGACGGCAATGCGTCGTGCCTGTTTCATTACAAAACTGCCAGCCACACTCCAAACAGCATTAACATAATTTGCACTAGCCAGGCGCGTTGAACAATCTTGGGTTCAGCCCAGCCGTACTGTTGAAGCGAAAGGTGAAGTGGTGCGGCAGGAATCAACTTTCGTTTCAAAAATTTCTTGGAGAGAAGTTGGAAGAGTGATGACGCAATTTCGATGACAAAAATAAATCCGATGATTGATAGAGCCACAACTTTTCCTAGTAGCAAGCCGACGACTGCCAGGGTGGCGCCAAACGAGAGCGAGCCCACATCGCCCATAAAAATACGAGCGGGAAAGACATTAAAATACATAAATGAGATGAGTGAGCCTAGCCAGAGGGCAATGAAAACAGAGAGTGGTACATCTAGAATTGAGGCTGATAAAAACCATAAGCCAAACAGGCTGATCATTAGAGAACCAGACGCTAGGCCATCCAAACCGTCGGTAATATTAATAGCATTGGCAAATGACACAATCATAAAGGCGGCAAATGGAACATACATAATGCCAAGATCAAAGGTGCCAATGAAAGGTATATTGAGGATGGATATGCCCAGGTCATAGTACAACATTAAACTGACAATGGTGGCTAAAATTAATTCCAGCACAAATTTGTGCTTCATGGTTAAGCCGAATAAGCCCGCTGTTTTGAACTGAAAAAACTTTTTAATATCATCGTAAAGACCCAACACGCCAAAGGACAGAAAAGTAAAGAAAATAATGTTGGTTTCTGCCCCAATTGAGGTATATATACTGGTAATGGTCACGCCATATTGCTCAAGCAGCGGCAGAAAAATAGCAAAAAGAATGGATACAGCTGCAATAACTAGAATGCCTCCGCCCACGGGGACGCCAGCTTTCTGCTCATGAAACTTGTTAAAAATAGGCGTGAGGATGCCAAAGGTATCTCGCGTTTGTTGTTTGGCCCGTTGAAACTTGAGAAAATAAAGCAGGTTGATGAAGGGTACTACAAACATGCTCGTGACGATAAACGAGAAAATTAACAGACCCAACATTACGGCGAGTGCGCCCATACTTATCCTTCAAGTGCTATTGTACTCAGATTCGGACGATTTGTGCACCCATGGATCTGAGTCTCTCGTCAAGTGACTCGTAACCCCGATCAACATGTTCAACTTGTTGAATTGTGGATGTGCCCGATGCCATCATGGCGGCCATAATTAGTGATGCGCCGTGTCTCAAGTCTTTGACTGTGAAGGTTCCTGCTTTGAGCGGTGTGGGACCGGTAATCTTAATGGCGTGGAAGTAGCTGGGTTTATCACTGCTTAGCTCAAAATTATAAGTTTTTTGTGGATCGGAAACTTCTGGATTAAACCTGTCAATCTGTGCCCCCATGTTGATTAGTTCATCAACATACTGAAATCGGTCTGGATAAATAGTTTCATGTAAGGTGCTAACACCTGTGCATTGGGTGAGGAGTGTGGCAAATAATGGCTGCCAGTCGGTCATAAAACCAGGTTCTATGGCTGTCGTAATATCGGTGGACTGCAAGGGTTGCTTGTAGAAAAATCTAATTCCATATGTTCCAACTTCGTAACCAGCGCCAATTTCCTCAAGTTTATCTAGGAAATATGTTAGATGTTCATGTTTGGCGTTTTCAATGATGACATCACCCTTTGTAGCGATAGCTGCGCAGGCATAGCTAACCGCTTCATTCCTGTCTGGAATTAATCTATGAATCGCTCCATCCATGCGCGGAACACCTTCTATTTCTATGACTCTGTGCGCGCGACGACGAATATGTGCGCCCATGGCAACCATAAAGGCGATCAAGTCATCAATTTCTGGTTCTTCTGCGGCATTTTCTAGTACAGTTTTGCCGACTGCCTTGGCCGCAGCCATGATCAGTGTTTCTGTGCCGGTGTGGGAGTTTTTACTGAATCTATAGGTAGTGCCGATCAGCCCTTTGGGTGCGCGAGCAACATACATTCCATTCTCGATGTCGATCGTTGCACCCATGGCGTTTAGCCCATCAAAGTGACGCTCCAAAGGCCGAGCGCCTATTTTATCTCCCCCAGGAGCAGGCACATGAGCCTCGCCAAATCTGTGTAAGAGAACAGGAATAAACATGGTGGAGAATCTACCTTGTTCACCGTGTTCTGGGTTGATAGTGGCCGAACTCAAACCGGTAGGCATGACAAACAAAGCCCGCTCGCCAGCCCGATTAACTTTGGCACCTAAGTACTGAATGATAGAGGCTACCAATTCAACGTCACTGATTCTAGAAAAATTAAGCAATCGCGATTCACCATCTCCCAAGAGTGAGGCAATCATGAGTTTGAAGGAAGCGTTTTTAGCACCACCTATCCGTACGGATCCGTGCAGCGGTGTACCGCCTGTGACTTGAAATGAAGACATACGACCTCTTTCTACTCTACTCTAGATAGAATACTTCCTCATGGAGCTGAATGTCAAAGCGGTCTCTAACTGTACGCTTGACCTGGTTAATCAGAAGCACCACGTCCTGAGCTGTGGCACCACCTTCGTTTATAAACCAAGCTGCATGTTTGGTGCTGACGCTGACACCACCCATGCGAGTGCCCTTGAGACCTGCCTGATCAATTATATATCCACCGGGAACATGTGATTTGGTGGCAAATTGAGGAAACAGCACCCTGAGTCTGTCATCATTGGGCACATTCTGGAAAATACATCCAGAGCTGGGCGGTCCGAGAGGTTGTGTTTGCGCACGGTATTGAGTGGCTTCAATTATCTTTTTTTGAGACGAGGCAGAATCCCCTTTGGCCAAGGCAAACTCAACCGCGAGAATTAGTTCGTGGGTAGTGTGAAACCGCGAGTGGTCATAGCCAAATTCACATTCAGCTTGAGTCAGCCATAACTCGTGTCCATCTTTGGATAAAATTTGGACGCGATGGACATAACTGCCTATTAAGTCGGAAAGGTAGTGTGAGTTATTAAAAATGGAGCCGCCCAACGTGCCAGGCACACCCAGGAAATACTCCAGGCCAGTATAACCTAACTGAACTGATTGTGATACCAGCGTGGCCATTTTTATGCCGCTGGCGGCTTTAACCAGGTATGTTGGTGGTTGATCCGATGTCCCTGACGCTTGATTTAAATCCTCTATGGCTTGGTTGGTGTAATGAATGATAATCCCTTTGACACCTGTGTCGGAGACTATGACATTGCTGCCACCTCCCAAAATTCGAAAGCTCAGTTGATGTTGTTGACAAAGTAGCGCAGTTTTGACCAACTGTTGATGGTTCTCTAGCTCAAGATACACTTCGGCAGGTCCCCCAACTTTAAAATAAGTGTGAGGAGCCATCACCTCATTAATTTTGGGGTTAAACTCAGCTAGTAACTGGGTGGCGGTTTGTTGTAGATTTGTCATCTGATTAAGTCATGTACCTGGTAAATATCACCTGCGCCCATGGTAATGACTACATCACCAGGGTTGGTGTGAGTCTTCAAGTAATCAGCGAGTTGTTCATTGGTGTGTAAATTGCTTAACTGGTGCTGAGGGTATGCTTGCGTAATGGCTGACAGAAGCAAATCAGTGGAGGTGGTTGGGTCTGACGACTCTCTAGCTGAGGCAAAGATTTCGGTCATAATCAACTCTTCAGCTTGGCTAAATGAGCTGACAAATTCCGTCAGTAATTGTTTAGTTCTGGAAAAAGTATGAGGTTGAAAAATAATAATGCGGCGGGAGTTGGGGTACCAATCCTTAAGTGCGGCAATGGTGGCTGCCACCTCATGCGGATGATGTGCGTAGTCATCATAGTAGCTGACGCCAGCCTTGACTCCACGCGACTCAAATCTGCGCTTAGTGGAGGGAAATTCGGCTAGTGCAAGCGCAGCTGTCTGGGCAGAAATACCCATTTTCTCAGCTGCAACTAGTGCAGCTGCAGCGTTAGATAAGTTAAACTTACCGGGTATACGCAACTCAAGATTAACTGGTTCATCTTGATTGACTTTAATTACAGCGCGAGTGTTTCCCGGAGAACTGGTAAATTGACTCAAACTTACTTGGCTGTCTTGCCAGCCATAACCAATGGCTTCTACGTCCGGTCTTTCCTCGATAAGTTTGCGAACTAGGTCTACCACCTCGGGATCCTGAGAATTATAAATTAGCGTACCTTGGGGGAGAATTTTTCTAAAAAAAGTTAAAAAGGCTTGGCGAGTTTGATTGATGTCCTGGAACACATCTGGGTGGTCAAAATGAATATTGGTACAGATGATGATCTGCGGAGTTAGAAAATGAAATTTGGGCACCAAAGGTTCGCCGCGCAGCGGCGCAGTGGGATCCGCCACATACTCATCGGCTTCAATCACAAAATATTTACCACTTGAATTCCATTTGCCGGTGCGGTGAATGGTAGCAATATCGCCCACGCCCACCATGTAACTAGGGAGAAGTTGTTTTGATTGATCTGGAAACTGTTCGCCATGGGTTAGTACCCATTCTAGAATCCAGACAATCATAGCTGTGACTGTTGATTTTCCGCCTACTCCACAAACAGCAACGCCAGATTTTTGGTTGGCCAAATCGGCAATTGCTTCGGCATATGATATTACTGGTATGTTATGTGCCAAAGCATAGGTAACTATTGGATTTTTTAGTCCTTGGTGAGCGGCGGTGTAAATGATGCAGTCCGGGTTTTGGTCTAAATTATGGTTAAACCCAACATCTATTGAGATGGATAAAGAATCAAGAATGGGTTGTGTCACAAAATTCTCAGCGGTGTCGCAACCAGTCACTTGCTTGCCTGCGTCTACCAAACATTGAGCTAGGGCGGCCATTGCCACACCCTTTATTCCAACTAAATAAAATGATTTATGGTCGAGTATGCTCATAGATGTAGAATTTGTTTGAGTACTGCCACTAATGATTGTGGATCATGTCTTAGAAGTGACCTATAAACCGTGTCAACCTGATTAGGTGTAAACAGGTTGGTGGACAAAAGCGGCGCTCTTACCACATGGCTATCATTTTGAGGTAGATCATCCACGACTGGAAACTCATGCTCGGTGGCATAATGTTTTAAAACAGGCGCTGGTATTGGTTGGTTGTTCATGAGCACTATATCCACAGGTCGCCCGATTGTGGATTCAATTCCCTGACGATGCTGGGCAGCCGTCATCGAGTGTGTTTGGGTGAAACGGGTCATCAAGTTGGTACTATACACCACCTTGGCCTGGGTCCGCTGGAGTGTCTCCGCCATACCTGGTACGACTAGCGCAGCCATTAGGCTTGAGTAGTAACCACCGGGTCCAATGATAATATAGTCAGTTTCGATTAAAGCTTCCCGAGCAGACTCAGCTAAGCGGCAGTCTGGTTGTAGGTGAACTCGGGTTATCGTAGGAGGCTGGTCAGTTAAATGTTCGTTCAACTGATCCTCACCCACGCGCTGTTCGCCATTGGCGTATGAAATAACCAAGTCAACAGCTGTTTCTGTCACTGGCAATACTCGTCCTCGAAGCTTGAACACTTTTTGAGCGATTTCTAGAGCTTGAGTACTACTACTCGTCATGTCTTGAAGAGCTGTCAAAATTAGATTTCCCAGGTTATGACCACTTAAGCCTGCGCCTTTGGAAAATCTATAAAGGAGGATTTTTTTGATCCACTCCTGAGAAGAGTCATCTGCCAAAGCTGCAAGAGATTGGCGGAGATCGCCAACGCTTAAAAAGCCAAATTCATCTCTAATTCGGCCTGTTGAACCACCTGAGTCTGAAACGGCTACCACGCAGGAAATTGATACAGGCAGCTGCTTGAGAGCTGAAACCATGGCGAAGGTGCCTGTCCCCCCACCGACTGTAGTAACTCGCAATTGTTTAGACATGTTTGTGCTGGAGAGCTGCGGCGACTGCGTCTACATCACTCCAGGGATATTCGGTCGTACCATAGCACATACTTTTTTCTGGTCCTTTGCCAAAAATTACAATGTGGTCACCAGGCTCGGAGATATGGTTGACTGCCAATTCGATAGCTTGTCCGCGGTCCGCGACTGTGACGACCTTTTCATGTCCGGATTTTAGTTGTTCTTTCATTTGGCGAATGATGGACCAAACATCTTCAGTTCTGGGATCCTCAGCGGTAAAGACAGCAATATCAGCTAATCTGGTGGCTATTTCTCCCATCAGAGGTCGCTTAGCTCTATCGCGCAATCCAGCGCAACCGCCCACGGCGATCAATCTTCCCTGGCTGTGAGCTCTCTTCATCTTTTGTCTGACTGCCGTCAGTACCGATTCCAATCCTTGTGGAGTGTGAGCAAAATCCACTATCACATCGAGGTTGCGTCGCGTCGGTACGGACTCCATTCTCCCAGGCACTCCAACAAAGCTGGCCAGAGCCTGCGAGAAATCCGCATCTGACACTCCAATTTTACTGGCAATGGCGTAAACAAGGCGCGCATTCATTTGGTTATAAGATTCAGGAAATCTGTTTAAAATTGCAGTTCTGACAATTTTGGGCAGCTTATCGGTAGATGAATAGGTGATGATGTTGTGGTCATAACCCATGAAGCGTTTCAGTCGAGCGTATGAACCGTCATCCTCATTGAGCACCACCGTGGGGGCTTGGGCTAAAAGCCTGGCTTTTGCCGCCAGATACTCATCGTATGTCAAGTGATAGTCTAAGTGCTCATGGGCAATATTGGTCACACCAGCTACCTGAGGTCTGACTCCCCAGTCTCGATACTGGTAACTGCCGTGGGATGTCATTTCCAACACCAAATGAGTAAAACCCTGATCTACCATAGCCCGCATAAAGCGTTGTAAATCAGCAGGCTGAGGCGAGGTAACATGAAAACCTGTGTCAATTTGAGTATCACCAACATATGCTGCCACAGTTGAGATAAGACCAACTTGGATACCAGCTGATTTGAGTACGTGGTAGAGCATGGTTGATGACGTGGTTTTGCCATCAGTGCCAGTAATTGTGGTGATGTGAAGCTTGCGGGCAGGAAATTTATTACTGATTTGGGCTGGTAGTCCATTCAATAAGCCTGTTTTGACAAAGTGAAAGGGACGCTTGAGTTTATAAATAAGTTTCTTAAGCATATTCTGATTATACAGCCTTTAGAGGTCGGGCGGCACATCGAGTAATAAGTAGAGTCGATCGGCTATCGAGTACCAGAGGGGGGCTGCGGTTTCAGCTGCCCAGATAGAGCTCTTTGGCTCAGTTAGTTTAACAATCATGGCGAATTTAGGTTTCTGCGCTGGTGAAAAGCCCACGAAGCTGGCGATGGTCATGTCAGCAGAGTAAGTCCCGGCTTCTGCAATTTGCGAAGTGCCTGTTTTACCCGCGACAGTGTGGGTTTTGGAGGCAATCCACTGTGCTTCGCCGTGCTGGGCCGCACTGACCATCATTTGGGCAACCTGGTTGGCTGTTGTTTCTGAAACAACCCGATGCTCTTCAATTGGCAAGCTGGCTATAACTTCTCCACTGGTACGGTCTGTAACTTTTTTAATGACGGTAGGCTTCATGAGTACGCCCTGATTAGCGATGGCTGAGATGGCTTTCAGCACTTGAAAACTATTGGCCGTAATTCCTTGACCAAACGAAGTGGTGGCTAGCTCTACCGGTCCCCATTTTTCGGGAAATGGTGTAGACCTATCTTCTTGAAGTTCAATGCCCACGCGCTGGCCAAGGCCAAATTTTTTAAGGTAGCTAGCAAAGGTTTGTTCGCCCAGCCTTTGGCTGATAAAAATCATGGCGACGTTGTCAGATTTAGCCAGAGCATCTGTCATGTAGATGTTGGGATGATACTCATTGTTCCAGGTTTTGATGGTGTATTTGCCAAATTCTCGTGGTCCGTCGCAGTCATCACATGTAGTGTCTGGTGTTATAACCCCTTCCTCAATACCGGCGGCAACAGTCAAGACCTTGAGCGTCGAGCCCGGTTCATAAAGTGAAGAAAGTGTAGGATTTTTATACAGCGCTGTGTCAAAAGTGCTGAACAATTTTTGGTCATACTTGGGTAAAGCCGCCATGCCCAGGACCGCGCCGGAGGTTGGATCCATAACAATCACCTCCCCGCTCGCCGCCCCATAGCGCTCGATTGCTTTTTGTAGTTGAGTTTCTAAAAGGTGTTGAACGTCCTTGCGGATTGTCAGAGTTACATCACGCCCATCACGTGCCTCAGACATTTCTTGGCCTGTTTGAGCCAGGAGTAGGCCCCGGGCATCGGTGAGAATGGTGCGCTGGTCGATGTGTGACGCTAGTTCCTTATCCAAGGCTCCCTCAACACCGAAGTAGCCCACATCCTCACCCGCGTCATTTTTTCCCACAAATCCCGTGAGGTGAGCTGCCATTGATGCCTCAGGGTAGCTTCTAATCAGGTAGGGATCGAATCCAATGCCTTCTATTTCCAGCGCTTCAATTGCTTTTTTTCCGGCTTCACTGATTTGGTTTTTGAGGTTCACCCACTGCGAGTCTGTTCTGCCTAATTTTTCTGACAATCCCTGGGCAAATTCTAGGCGTACAGCCTCTTTTTCAGCACTTTCTGAGGCCAAAAGATAGGGTTGGTGCTCGGATAAGAGAATGTCAATTAATTGGGCTGATACAGCTTTGGCCGGCTGAGAAAGTCGCGGTGGTTGAGCAAAAACACGGTAGACTTGGAGGTTAGTTACCAGCGCTGAATCATCAGCTGTGAACAACCTACCTCGGTGCCCGGAAACCGTAACTGAACGCTCATACTGTCTGGTAGCTGCAGCGTCCAGCCTAGAGCCAGCAGAAATTTGCCAGTAAAATAGCCTGAGCACAATAATTATCAGTAACAAGTGAAGTACTAAAAGGACGACTGATCCACGACGATTGGGATTGGGTTGCGAGCTTATTTTGCGTGGGTTAAAAACCTGCGGCATGTCACCATTATAACGAGCCCAGTGCAACTGTGGTTAGTTGACTGACTGCCAGAGGTTGAGATATTTTGGTGTACTCATGAAGTTGGTTTGACAGGCTGAGTGAAGTTAGAGATTGAGTTTTTGATAATTCTTCCTGGACGCTCAACTGCTGTTTGATAAGTTGCTTTTTTTTGGCTTGAAGCTGGTGAATTTCTCGACTGTGAAACACGACCAAACTACCCTGATATACAGTGGAAATCACTTGCCAGCCAAGTAGACTAGCAATTATTAAATAGTAGAAGGTCAATGCTTTGTTCATAAATTTACTTTTTTTCAAATACTCGTAACTTAGCGCTGCGAGCGCGTGGATTTCTTTCTAACTCTGCTTCCGACGGCGTCATCACGCGCTTGGACATCATTGTGCCCAAGCCCCGATTGTGCCATGCATTAAGCAGCTGCTTAACGATGCGATCCTCACCCTCATGAAAGGCAATTGTTACCAATCTGCCTGCCGGAGCCAGAAGCAAATAGGCTTGAGGTAAAGCAGCTTCGATATTGGTGAGTTCGCTGTTAACTGCTATGCGAAGCGCTTGAAAGACTTTGGTCGCAGGGTGAATTTTGCCATGGCGCCCTCCATAAACAGTCATAATCAGCTTGCTGAGCTGTGAGACTGTCTGAATTGGCTCTGGTGACATCTTAATAGCCTTGGCAATTTTTTTGCCTAAGTACTCACCGCCCTCATTGATGAATAGCTGCGCCAGCTGCTTTTCTGGAACGAGTGCCAAAATATCTTTTGCAAGCACGCCCAGTCTGCGATCCATACGCATGTCTAACACGCCGTCACCGTCAAAACTAAAGCCTCGCTCAGCCGACATAAGCTGATTTGTGCTAGTGCCGAAATCAAACAGTATGCCGCTGATTTGACCTATTTTAGTCGAGTCAATTTGCTCCAAACTTTCTTTTAATCTGGAGAAATTCTCATGTACCACTATCAGATCACCAGATTCTTGCTCACGGACGAATTTGGTGGCGGCAGTGGAAACGGCTTCATCATCCCAATCGAAGGCAATTACACGTGCGCCAGCACTCAGCATGGCTGCAGTATGTCCACCTTGGCCAAGAGTGGCGTCAATATACCAATTTCCGGGAATTATGGCTAAATTCTCTAGTGCTTCGGCAAGCATGACCGGCTTGTGGTTAGAGTCATTCATTTTGGTTCAATTCTGCAGTGGCTGCTTCTGCTATTGCCTCTGCTGTCTGCTCTAATCCATCGACGTAGGAGTGGTAGGTTTGTTTGTCCCAAACTTCAATTTTGGTGACACTGCCTACGATGACTACATCCTTTTGGAGATGAGCAAAAGTTATCAAGTACTCGGGCAGTTGTACTCGACCTTGCGCATCTGGCGTGATGTGTTTGGCTTCATTGGCGATGAGACGGATAAAGTCTCGGTGCGCTTTGTTTGTAAAAGAGCGAGTTTCCCAAGTTACTACCTCCTTGGCGAAGCTCTCGGCGGGAATCAAGAAAAGTCCTCCATCGAGTCCTCTGGTGATTACCCAGTCTGTGGCCAACGAACGAAATTCGCTGGGAAGTGATATACGACCTTTTGCTTCTAAGGTATGATAGTATTTCCCTAAAAACATTATTCGGCCTATATACCACTATTTACCACAATCTGGAAACGAGTATGCACGCCTCGAGATTGATTGTAAATACGGAAAATAACCGAAACCACAGCCTATAAAAAGAGCCAAATTATAATTAAATTGAAATGTATAGAAATTAAAGATGGGTTTATAATCGCAGCATGGCACTATCCGGCAGAATTAAAGAACTTAAAGCCAAGTACGTAGGCTGGTATGAAAAAATTGGCAAAGTTAGGTGTGACATTTTGGATTGCGACATCGTTTTTAACAAAAAAGGCTTTCAACACTTATTCTTCAAAACAAATGGCATTCGTAGGAATGACGGCGATATTCGCATGAGGCTGGGAATTATTAAACATGCCCCGATGATAGTCAGGAAGGCTAGGAGAATGGGCGATGCTCGTGTGATCCAGAATGAAAAATCTGGACAAGACGTTTCATATTATTCCTTAATTCATAGAGTAGGTGAAAAAAGAACGCTAATTGAGGTGATTCTAAGAAAAGTTGGCAAAGGCGATATTCACTATTATAGTATTAGATATGGTAGAAAATAAAAAAGACCATTTAAGGTCTTTTTTATGCTCACTTTTCCAGCGTAGGAATTCCTTTAGCCGGTTATAGGCTTGCGCCCAGTGAGCAATAGTATTCTGCATCGTTTTGCTCATTTTGTCAATGATTAAAGCGAATATAACCCGAATAATGGTAAATGAATAAAGTCACTAACGGTGTGAAATCAATCGTGGCTTATATTGACAAAGCGGCTATTCTTTGACCACTGTGTAAAGTTCCATTAATTCGACATTTGCACCAATTACGGTTTTATCCGTGACTACTGAGGGTAGTTTCTTCCACTCGCTGCCGGTATAGCCCATGAGAGCTAATTTGTCAGTATCAAGAGCAGTGGGAACCCGAACAGAAACGTCACCTGTGCCCTTGAGGGTGCCTGAAACAGCCAGCGAATAGACGTCCGATACAACTTCACCGGTCAGACCCTCTGGGTATCCAGGGGAATTGTAGACGACTAGGTACTTTTGTGAGGCTAGCGCATCGCCTGTGATCTTGAATTTGGCATCTTTGGAGCCCATTTGAGGCTCGAGGTTGACGTTACTTCGATATCGCCAGTCGGTGCGTAAAACGTACTTACTGTCTTTGTCCATGAATCTCAGTAAGAGTTTGCCACCTTGGACATCTTCGTGGTAACTGCATTTGCCTCCAGCGCTACAGCTACCAAGCAGCACTTGTTCTTGAGCGGGAATGGTACCCAACTCGATTGATCCAAACGCTCCCTGTAGAAGGGTGCCTGACTGGTACTCTAGTTCATACTCGGCATTTTGGGCTGTTTTGCCCAGAGATTTGACAATCAAAATTACATTGTGGCCATCTGCCAAGGGTGCGATCTGTACGTAAGGTCGGTCAGCCAAAGGAATTACATTGACTTCTTCTGCCACCTTGTTTTTCTGTGTGGTTTTATCCGAGCTAGGTTTGAGCCACTTTTGAATCTGGATGACACCGAAGATGCCACCGCCAAGCACAAGCAAAACTACTACAATGGGCACGATTAACTTTTTTGACATACAAAAGGCCAAGCTACTTTTTACATAAAACGGCTTGGGTTAGTGTAGCAGCTTATCCGGCTGTTAGTCTAGGTTGTTTTTTAAGTACCGCTCGCGTAAATAGGCTGGTAGTTCAGCTATTGTCACCCTATTCTGCTCTGCTGTGTCGCGATTGCGGACGGTGACTGTCTGGTCAACCAAACTATCAAAATCTATGGTGACGCAGAACGGAGTGCCGACTTCGTCCTGAGCCAAGTAGCGCTTGCCAATGTTGCCCCGTTCATCCCATGTTACGGCAAATTCTTGGGCGAGTTGGTTATGCACGCTCTTAGCTAACTCCACCAATTCTGGTTTATTTTTGAGCAACGGGAACACCGCGGCTAGCGCCGGCGCAAGTTGAGGAGCTAGTCTAAGAACCGTTCGCTGCTTGGCTTCATCTCGCCAGTAGGCATCGGTGAGCACCATCAAGAAAAGGCGGTTAATACCTACCGCTGGTTCAATCACGTGCGGCAAGAACGACTCGCCAGTATTGGGATCGGTGTACTCAAGTTTTTGGCCAGAATGCTCTTGGTGTACGCGGAGATCATAGTCCGTTCTATAGGCTAAGCCCCAGAGTTCTTTCCAACCAAAACTAAATTTGTATTCTAGGTCATACGTGTCCAAGCTGTAAAAACTGCGCTCGGCATCATCGTGGCGTCGCCAACGCAGGTTTTCCGCTCGCACCCCAAGCTGGGTGGTGACGAATTGCCACATGGCGTCTTTCCAATCATTGAGCAGAGTCTGCCAATCGGTTTGGTTGGGGTTAAAGAAATACTCAATTTCTGCTTGTTCAAATTCCAGAGTGCGGAATACGAACTGGCCAGTGGTGATTTCGTTGCGGAAGGAGCGACCGATGTTAGCCAGGCCAAAGGGCAACTTGAGCCGGGTCGAGTCTAGCACTTGTTTGAAGTTGGTGAACAACCCTTGAGCAGTTTCACCCCGTAGGTAAACCTTGGATTTTTCACCGGTAACTGTCCCAATGCTTGACTCAAACAGCAAGTTGAAAGACTTGGGTTCACTCACAGGGTTACCATCGGGACTGACAATCGCCTCGTCTTTAATCAGCGCGCCCATTGCCTCGATTGAAAGTTGCTCAACAACGACTGCTGGTACTGGCTTACCTTCAGCTTGGCGCCGCACCAGCCACGACTCAATCAGGTGATCGGCGCGATAACGCTTATGTGTGACCTGGTCCTCGACCATAGGGTCGCTGAAAGAACTAACATGCCTTGAGGCCACCCAGGTTTCTGGATGCAGTAATATTTGAGTTTCTAGGCCCACCATATCCTGACGACGTTGAACAAAGGTGTTCCACCAGCGTTCCTTGATATTGCGCAGCAGCTGTGCCCCAACTGGACCATAGTCGTATGAATTGGCTAGGCCTCCGTAGATCTCCGAGGTTTGAAAAACGAAACCTCGGCGCTTGCACAGCGAGACAATCTCTTCAAGTGTGGGTTTGGCGACTGTAGAGTTGGCAGTTTCCATGATGGTTCCCTTTTGCCTGCAGATACAAAAAATCCCCAAGCGTAAGAATTACGACTTAGGGACCCTACCGGGCGGTTCCACCCTAGTTAGCTGCTAAATAGCGGCTCACTTTAAAAATGTGTGCGTAGCTCCTAGAGTTGCCGACTCTGATCAAGGCTACAATGGGTATTATAGAAGTTGCGAAAATAGGAGTCAAGGATGTGTACAAGTCGCGTACGTTTTCACAATAGAAATTACTTATTCATATACTTGTTGCTTTCTACTTAGCTTCTCTAGAAAAGAATTTTTAAAGTATTCAGTAAGCTTTGACTCAATTAATTCTCTCCCTGTATCTCTAGCCCTTCTAAGTTTCTGAACAGAAAATCCTGGTATGACTGGTTGATAGATTGATTCTATTAGTCTGAGATTAATATCCAGCGCAGTTTTAACTTTTTCAAGTTGTTGAGGATCTTCTATGTCTTTTAAAATGGACTGAACGTCAGACTTAAGATAGTGTGAATATTGGATCGGAAAAATAAACGTCTCATGTTCAGGTAGGTTTGTGTTAATCTCTTTTATCTGGTCAGCATTTTCAGGCATATTTTTCAATGTGTTTTTGATACGCTCTAGCATGACTCCAACAGCCCTCAGCTGTTCGGGAATTTTAAAATGTCGCCCTCCCCAACGAAAATTTGTGGGATCAATGATGTGTAATTCCTCATGTATGGTTGCGTCCATAAAATAATCTGCGATATTTCGTATGCCTTGATTTATATTTTGTAGAACATAGTCAGACATGGCTGTCTCGTATGAGTCGAAATCTTCATGTAAATCGAGCTTTTCAACGTGACGACGCAGAGCAAACAGCCTCTCAAAAAGTGCATATTGGCTAAACACAAAGTCTTTGAGCGTATAGGGTGTTTCAAATCTGTAGTCAATTTCTTTACGATCAACGTATGTGTATCCGCCGCCACTGACTAATAATGGATTATTAAATGCAGTCGGTTGTTCCGGCGTGCCTTCAGGTGGTTGATACTTTGTGGCCGCAGATTTATCCAGTCGCAATTTATGTATCAGGGGAAACGGGTTGCCAGAAGTTAATTCTGAAAGTAGATTGTCAACTCCCCTTAAGCAAATCTGGTCAAAAGTAGAGTCGAATCCCTCCGTTTTAATCTCACCGGTTTTTTGCAGTTCAATCTGTTTATGCTCTCCAGACATAGCTCCAACGGTATAGTGAAACCAAAAATTATTCTGGCTCCTCAGTGCCTCTACTTGCTGATGTAGTTCGTCCGTGGGAACGGCTAAGTATCGACTCGCCTGACGAGCGAGGTAAAGAATGTCGTTAATTCTTTGATCAGTGTCATTAAGCCCAAGCTCTTCAAAAAGTGATGTGACTGCTTGTAAATCTGTTTCAAAACTAGGATTCTCATTTCTGAAGGTATTAATCACCGCAACTATTGTTTCTACACTAGGAATCTCCATGCTTTCCAAATATTTTATTTGATCAATTTGGCCGAATTGACTAGGGAATTCGCGATCGCACTCGCAGTTGTCAGCATGTTTATGTTCAGAAAAATCGGTTATTTTTTGCCTTGCCAGCCTTGCTTCTGCGCCGATGACTCTCAATTCGTGTGAAATTGATTCTGATGACTTTATAGCTGTTTCAACTGAATTACCTGATATCAACTTTGGAAGTTTCAGTCCTACAGCGCCACCTAGGAATGTTAAAGCTACGCGAATGAATTCG
>CAZSHY010000009.1:0-27804 GCA_964607125.1 uncultured Pseudomonadales bacterium
GAATGGCAATAGTCGAGCTAGGACAGTTAGTGAACTCAGCTGAACCAACGCTCCCATGCCTCCAACTGTCACAAATTTAAAGATTCGGTGGTTAATTATTTCTTGAGCCCTAACTTTAAAAATGAACAAGAGAGTATTTTTAAGGTACTCAGGTCCCAGCTTGGAAACACCACTCTTTCTATCCACAAACCGATAGGCCACCTCGGCGACTTTATAGCCCCTCTTGATAGTGTTATACAAAAAGCCAATCTGAAAGGTATAGCCAAAAAAACGTTCAGAGTGCAAGAGCGGGTGAATTTCTTGGTAAACATGTTTTTTAATGGCCCGATAACCAGCAGTCCAGTCTCGAATGGAAAAATTGGTAAAAACTGCGGCGATGGTCAGGTTGCCCACAATACTCAAAAATTTACGGTGCAAACCCCAATTTTGCGGGATTCCGCCGCCTTTAATGTAACGAGAGCCCAGGACCATGTCATAACCGTCGTCCAGCTTCTGCAACATTTGAGGAATTATTTTGGGATCGTGCTGTAAGTCACCGTCAAACTGAAAAATCACATCGGCGCCCAAATTATTAAACGCCTCAGCCATGCCCTTTAGATACGCCCCACCCAAACCAATCTTAGTATGGTTGAGCAGCAAATGCACTCGCTTGTCTGACTTGATTTCTTGCTTGACTACATCATAAGTTTTGTCTGGAGAGGTGTCATCCACAACCAAAATCTCCATTTTCCAGGTGGTGATACCCTTAAAGACATCAAAGAGTGCGTGAATGGTGCGGGATATATTCTCTCGCTCGTTATATGTGGGAATAACGACTATGGCTTTGTGCATTAGTTTGTCGACGCCTTTTCTTTTTCCATCTCTGCATTTACCATTAATTCAACCAACTGCGAAAATGTCACTGACGGCTTCCAACCCAGCTGTTTTCTGGCCTTACTGGCATCTCCAACTAGGAGGTCAACTTCTGCTGGTCGGTCATAAACTGGATTGTGCTTATAAATAGCCTCCCAGTCCTTGATACCAGCTACTTGGCAAGAAAGCTGAAGGAATTCTTGGACAGAGTGAGTCTCGCCGGTGGAAACTACGTAATCTTCTGGCTCTGGTTGCTGCAACATCCGCCACATGGCATCAACGTAGTCTAGAGCGTAGCCCCAATCTCGCTTGGCTTCTAGATTGCCCAGCTCAACAAACTTTTGCTTCTTGAGCGCAACCCGAGCGACGGCGTGTGCAATTTTTCTAGTCACAAACTCAAGTCCGCGGCGCGGGGACTCATGATTGAATAAAATTCCGGACACCGCATACATGTTGAATGACTCGCGATAGTTAACAGTGATCCAGTGCCCATAAACCTTAGCTACACCGTAAGGTGATCGGGGGTAAAAAGGAGTTTGCTCAGTTTGGGGCACTTGCTGGACCTTGCCAAACATTTCACTTGAGCTAGCTTGGTAAAATTTAGCTGAGGGACAGGCAAGGCGTAACGCTTCGAGCACTCTAGTCACTCCCAACGCTGTAAACTCTCCAGTCAAAACTGGTTGGTCCCAACTTGCCTTGACAAAAGACTGGGCAGCCAAGTTATAAACTTCATCTGGCTGAATGTCTTTTATTGCGTAGGTAATTGAGTGCTGGTCAATTAGATCACCTGAAATTAATTCAAGGTTTTCGTTATACATCAGGTGTTCAATCCGAGCAAAGTTTTGGGTGCTGGTTCTGCGGGTAAGACCGTAAACACGGTAGCCCTTGTTGAGTAGTAACTCCGCCAAGTATGAACCGTCTTGGCCTGTAATTCCGGTTATAAAAGCTTTCTTCATGCGAACTTTCTTATTGGTTATTACGTATTAATTCGATCTATACCATTCTAGTACGCGCTGGAGGGTTTTATCTAGCGGAATTTGCGGTTGCCAGCCCAATAACTTGATTTTGGAAATATCTGCCACCATGACAGGAATGTCTACCGGTCTTACTCTGGCAGGATCTGTTTCAACCGCTACTTTTACATTGGCCATTCTAACTAATTGGCTTAGAACTGACTCCATAGATACCGGCTGGCCACTGCCTACGTTGTAAACGGTGCCGCCGTGCTCCATCAGGGTCAGGTATGCCCTAGCAACATCTTTGACATCAGTAAAATCACGCTGGGCATCGAGGTTACCCACCTTGATACTTGTCTGTGAGCCTCGTTCAATTTCCACAATTTGTGCTGCAAATGCAGGCACTGCGAACGCAGTCGTTTGCCGTTCTCCCACATGGTTGAATGATCTGGCGAATACAATATCCAAATGGTGGGAAGAAAAGTACATGTATGCCAATAGTTCTTGAGTTACTTTGGAAACTGCATAAGGATTAACTGGTCTGAATGCTTGAGATTCCACCACTGGTGTTTCCTCTGGTGTGACCAAGCCGTACTCCAATGCCGATCCCACCGCTAATACTCTGGCCTTGGGGACTGCTGTTTTGATGGCCTCCAAGACATTCAGCTGCAGCGAGGTGTTGTTCTGCATGACCAGCGCGGCTTTTTCAAAACTTGCTCCCACATCTGCAAACGCTGCCAGATGGTAAATTTGAGTGGGGGCTAATCTGACAAAAAGCTCATGGGTGGCAGCATGGTCGGTGAGATCCACACTGTGAATATGTGAAGAATCTAGTAGACGTGCAACATAGTCTTCCTTAGCTGAGAAAGTGGTGACATGGACGTCAGTATATCCGCGCTCTAAAAGCAGCTCCACCAAATGGCTTCCTGCGAAACCGGTGCCGCCAGTTATCAAAATTCTGGGTTGTTCAGTCAACAGAGTATCCATAACTAAGGTCTTCCTACACTTAAATAATGATACCCCCATGAACGCACTCGCGCTGGATCAAATTGGTTACGCGCATCCAGGAACCATTGGTCTGTATCTGGCGTGCGGTTAGTACTAAAATCATGTGTCAAGAATTCTGGCCACTCAATCAAAACCATGATTACATCTACATTTTGCAGTGCTTGGTTTAGATTTTGAGCAATTTCCAATTTGGCATCCGGCTTCAAAGTGTTTTTAGCCACCGCTCCCGCCTTAGGATCGTAAGCTGTCACGCTTGCCCCTTGAGCTAAGAGATATGGAATTACTTTTGTACTTGGTGCTTCGCGCATGTCATCAGTGTTTGGCTTAAAAGCCAGACCGAGGACTGCAACTTTTTTCCCCGACCAGTCGCCAATTTTCAATCCATATTGTTCTAATAGTCGTTCTGGCCGATGGTGATTTAGCTGATCAACTTTTACCAACAGGTTGTCGGCCTCGCCAACAGTTCGCGAGTAGAATGCTAACTCCTTTACATCCTTAGGAAAACACGAACCGCCGTACCCAAAGCCTGGGTACCAGTAGTGATCACCGATTCGCTCGTCTAAACCGATGGCGGCTATCACTTGCTGAATATCAGCGCCATTTTTGGCACACAAGTCAGCAATTTGATTAATATACGTTATTCTCGTGGCAAGATAGGCGTTGGCCGCGTACTTGGCCATTTGAGCAGAGCTGGGCGAAACTTTCAAAACGGGTGCGTCTAGGGGCGCGTGCAGTTCTACTAACTTTTCAAAGACCTTAGTTTCTGTGGCGCCTATTACAACTCTATCAGGATGGAGGGTGTCTTGCACCGCCGTTCCCTCGCGGAGAAATTCTGGCAGTGAAGCCAGATGGTACAGCGTGTTTGTCTGTGCGTCCATTTTGGTTTTGACAATATCCAAGGTGCCAGGCGGGACGGTTGACTTAATGGCGACAATTGTACCCGGACCCATTTTTTTGGCCACCTCTTCACACGCGGCGATCACAAATTTTAAATCAGCCCCGCCATCAGGGGCAGAAGGCGTGCCCACCGCAATCATAACTACTTCTGCCTGCGGAATAGCGTCGTCGTAGGAAGTAGTAAAAGTAAGCAAGCCTTGTGCTTGCTGTTCGCTGAGCAATGCTTGCAGGCCTGGTTCATAAAAAGGGACCTGACTAGCACGCAATTTTTTAATTTTGGCTTCATCTACATCTAAGCCAATTACCTGGTGCCCAAATGAGGCATACACGGCCGCCGTAACCACGCCCACAAATCCTGTCCCAATTACGGTAATGTTCATATCTTTTGAAGTATAACATGCGGCTAAGGCTCAAACAGTTGCCAACTGTGAGTTGCGAAGGTCCAGTTTATTAGACTAGAGGTATCAACATACCTCTGGTCGCTACCCATCACAACTACCAAGACGGTATGTCCATCACGTTCTACCTGCGTGATTAGAACTTGTCTGGCTCCTTCAGTAGTACCCGTTTTAACTCCGGTAATTGTCTTGTCCACTCCGACTAATTCGTGTGTATTGGTAATTAGAAACTGGTGAGTTCTAGTGATATCAGTTAGGTATTCTGTACGTGTTTTCACAATCTCTCTCAGCTCAGGATCTGTGACAACTAGCTTAGTCAAGTTTATTAAGTCCAAAGCTGTGGTTTGATGATGTGTGCCATCAAGTCCGGTCGGATTCTCAAAAACGGTGTGATTCAAATGTTTCTCCTCAGCCAGCGAGTTCATTCGGTTGACGAAAGCAACCCTGCCACCTGGATATGACGCGGCAAGCGCCTCGCCTGCATCATTGGCTGAGTGCACGAGCAATGCCTTGAGTAGAGTTTCGACTGTATATTGCTGACCTTGGGCAATGCCGAGCTTAGACCCTTCAACCTGATTTTCAAATTTGACAGTAACTACATCTTGCATAGCAAACGCTTCTCGCGCCACCAAGGCAGTCATAAGTTTAGTGGTCGATGCGGGCAAATATGGATCTACAGCATTTTTTTGATATAAAATTGCGCCACTGATCAGATCAACTACAGCCGCACTCGATGCTGAAATAACGGGATCTTGTGCTTGTCCCTGGGGTATAGGCACCGGTACATTGGTAACTAGCGCCACAGCCTGCGCCGTCTCAGGAGTTATTACCGCATCTCTAACTCTTAAGCCGCGGTAAGATGCGATACAAGTACATAGTAATACTACAGCCACGACTTGATCAGCCCGCAGCTTTCTTAAATACAACATGTATTTATTGTAGTCAATTATTTACCAGATCACCAGCGCTTATTTAGACTTGGCTGTAACGCTGATGCCCAACTCCTTGAGTAAAGATGAGTCAACTGGGCTCGGAGCATCCATAACCGCAGTTCTGCCAGTAGATGACATGGGGAAGGCAACGGCTTCTTTAAGCGATGTTTCGCCAGCCAAAAGCATAACGTGTCTATCCAGACCCAGCGCAATTCCGCCATGAGGTGGGGTGCCAACTTCAAAGGCTTCCAGCATATGACCTACGCTAGCGTCTGTTTCTTCAGGTGTATAGCCCATGATTTTGAATGTGGATCGCAACACTTCCGGCTGATGTGCTCGGATACTGCCGCCACCGACTTCAAAGCCATTGCAGATCAAGTCATACTGGGTAGTCAAAATTTCTTCCAAATGTTCACCTTTAAGATGCCAATCCAAAAATTCGGGCTTGGGCGCGCTGAAAGGATTGTGAGTGAATGTCCATCCACTCTTGCCATCCATTACCTCAGCTGCATCAGAGGTGTCAACTTTCTTGAAAAATGGAAAATCAACCACCCAGGCGAATGCCAGCACACCGTTGGCCTTATCCTCATCTGATCTCAGGTCAAATCTGTCAGCGCCGTACTTTTTCATGGATTCCTGGTAAGTTACGACCGGGAAGTTCTCTTGTTGAAGCTTTCCACCTACTGCTTTGACCGCATTTTTCACAATGCTTTCCACAGTTTCCATGACATTTTCACGCGAGACAAAACTTAGCTCCATGTCCAACTGTGTGTGCTCAAAACCGCGGTCGGCTCTCAAGTCTTCGTCACGGATGCAGCGAGCAAACTGAAAGTATCTCTCCACACCTGCGGTCATGAGTAGCTGCTTGTACTGCTGAGGACTTTGAGGCAGAGCATAAAATTTACCAGGTTGAAACCGAGAAGGCACAATAAAGTCCCGCGAGCCTTCCTTGGTCGACTTGGTTAACATGGGCGTTTCAACTTCAGTGAAGTCAAGTTTGCTCAGCTCGTTACGTAAAGCCGCAGTGTAGTCAGATCTCAAAACCAAGTTTTTATGCATTCTCTCACGTCTTAAATCTAGGTAACGATATCGAAGGCGCACATCTTCCCTCACTTCTCTACCATCTCCCTCTACCAGAAGTGGTAGCTCCTTAGCCGTGTTTAGCACGTAATACTCTTGAACGTCGATTTCAACGCTTCCAGTCACGAGTTCGGCATTGATCATTTTTTCTGGACGATTTTTCACCAAGCCCACGATGGCAATGACCGACTCCGTGGTAAGTTCGCCCATTTTTTGATAGCCAACACACTGGACAGTGCCAGTTCTATCACGTAAATCAATAAAGGTGAGCTTGCCATGATCTCGCTTAGTTTGGACCCATCCCAGTAGGGTCACGGTCTGGCCAGCCATGGGTACGACGGCATTAATTAAAGTCCGAGCCGAAAAAAGTGATGAGTGATCTTGTTCTGGCATAGTGCCTTTCATTAATCTGGTGTTTTATCCATCAAAAAACCCCCTTATGAAAAACGCTATTTTCACAGCGCTTTTCACAAGAGGGTCTGTATGTAGACGGTGCCACCTCTTTGTACTTCGTTCCGGCAATTACGGGCCTACCCGGCCTGGTCTAGTCACGATAAATCGTTTTCTTCAGGCACCCGGTGACGCTGCGCTTAACGCTGACGAGCACTGGCTTAGTGTTAGTAAGCACGCGGGTTGTACGGCTATTTTACCATATTGACAGGGTAATGAAGTACCAATAAAATCAACGACTGTGTACAAACCCGTCTCTCAACATATTATTTTTACCATGTGGAATACCCTTCGTGTCCAAGGGGGTTTGGTAGTGTAATTGTTTAGAGAAACAAAATTCGCTTCCCAAACCTCCTACAACAGGAGGTTTTTTTTATATTAATTATTGGGAAGCAGGAAAGGAAGAAATGCCATTAGGTTTTGGACCTCAAGGTGTAGAAGGTTCTAGGGTCAATCGTGAAGATCAGAGCACTATTAAAAATACATCTGACTACTCTGAGGCATATGAAATGTTAAGAAAAATGCTGGTTCGGGTTGAAACTGATGAATCAACTGACCCCAAACCAATGCGCGGAAAAAGTACTGGCAGCTTCACCCGAAGCTATTAATCTACAGAAACGTCGTGCATCACAACCTGTACCTTGGCTTTACCCCGCCACTCGTTGAGCTCAAGGCTGCCTGCCAAGTCTACTACTTGGCCAGTCTTGAGCTCCCCCGCTTTGTGAGCCAGTCGCCACCCCACAACCTCAATGGTTGAGGCTGAGACACCCGGATTAGCTGATCCCGGCTGCCCAACCACGAGCTTGAGATGCTCCTGCATCTTGCCCATAGTTTGCACGGCCAAGATGGTCAAACCTGTAATTGCGAACACTGGGCGAGGGTTGGCGGCCCCAAACGGGGCGAGTCGGTCAAGAGCTTTGATCGCATCTGCCGTACAGAGTGCCAGTGGCAAGGCGCAATCTAGCTCAAGGGTTGGGAGCAGGAGATCTAGCTCAACGGATTTTCGAGCGACTTGGTGAAGCCGTTTTTTGACCAATTCAAGCTTAGCCAGCTCAACCCCAAAACCAGCGGCCATCGGATGACCACCTACACTGAGTAAGTCCTCTCTTACTTGCCTAATCAGCTCGACGATGTTCACGCCCGGAATTGACCTTGCCGAGGCTTTAGCAGTCAGACCACCTTCGCTCAGAACGATAGCAGGTTTGGAGAAAACCTCCACCAGCCTGCCGGCAAGCAAACCGATAATGCCTTCGTGGAACTCGGATGAATTAATTATCAGTAGTCGTTCATCAACCTGTGTTTCCGCTTGCCTAAGCGCCGAGTCGAGTAAAGATTGGGTTAATTCTTGGCGATGTTGATTAGTGACTGTCAGTAGTTCTGCCAACTCATGAGCAGTTTTAGTACTGGTAGTACACAGCAATCTGAGTGCGTCGAGTCCATGGGCCAGTCTGCCCATAGCATTCAGCCGTGGAGCCAAACTGAAACCAACTGTCGTGCTGGTAATAGGGGCTTGTTCGGGATTAATTATTTTCAATAGTGCCATGATTCCCGGATTTTGACTGTGTTGCAGCGCTGTCAATCCGTGCCAGGCAAACGAGCGGTTGGCCCCTACCAACGGCACTTGATCGGCTATCGTCGCAATGCCACAAAAATCGAGAAGCGTATCAGCAACTTGAGGTTTTTTGGCTCTAGTTAATAACTCGCGACTAAGCATCCAAGCAACTGTCGCTCCACACAACTGCGTAGTGTGAACTACTGATAGTGCTGGAGGAAAAGTCGCCTCAGGCTGATGGTGGTCAGTAATGATAACTTCAATGCCCAGATCGTTTGCATGTTGAATCGCCTCATGAGCAACAATTCCATTGTCAACGGTGATGAGCAGACTGGGTTTTTTTTCTGCTGCGATATCGTCTAGCGCTGTGTGACTGACACCATATCCGTGCTTATCTCTGAGTGGAATAAATGGTTTGGCAGGACAGCCAATGGCTGCAAGCGTTTGCCACAGCACAGCCGTAGCGCAAATGCCGTCCGCATCGTAATCACCAAAAATAACTATTTGCTCCTTGTCTGCAACAGCACGCCAGATCCTATCAGCTGCAAGTGAAAGCTGATCAGAATCAATGCCAATTTGCTCAGTAGTCAGTTGACTTGGGTGAGGTGGATGGAAAAAAGTGTTTTGGTCAGTTATGCCTCTATTGTTCAACAACAAGCTGAACAGCTCTTCTTGGGTCTGCGGCAAGCTACTATCTAAATAGTTCCACTTCATATAGGGAGTATAACAGGGTTTTAGTTACTGGCTGTGTTTGAACAGACGTATCTGCCATCTGCGCTTCGGAAGATATTTTGAACATAATAACCGCTTGAGGGCAGCGAGCTACCTTGAGTACTAAACTGGACAGTAAAAACTTTCCCAATTGAGTTAAAAACCTGTCCAATGGTCCAATTTGCATGGATAAATGGAGACTGCTGCCAAGAACCGCCATACAGTTGAGATTCACCCAAATATATAGAGCTTAAACTAATGGCATTCGTATCTGCCCATATCACTGTTGATTTACGCATGGTAAGTGGGTTATGAGTCGCGTCTGAACTAGTTACTGTAAAGCTGATCTTTTTATTAGATTGATTGACTGTTAATGGCGTGGTGGTCATAGCACAGCTGGGCGGAGAATCTGGCAGGACCTGACAGCCACAAGTAGAGTTCTGGGCGCAGACAGGGGTAGATGACGTACCACAGTTTTCTGAGACCACCTGTTGTGCAATACAGCTACACTGTCCGGGAGGATTGGGCGGTGGTGGAGTTGGTGAAGGCGATGGACAGATTGGCGTCAGTTGCAGTATGTTTGACCAATTGCTGCAAGCTCCACTAGGTGTATGACATCCACGAACTCGATATCGGTGAATGCTCCCAGGTGCCACGATATGTGAGTAGTAGAGTGTTGAAACAGAAGTTAGGGGTACAAAATTGGAGCAAGCGTTACCTACACAACTTTGAATTTGGTATTGATTAACGTAATCACCTGGTCCCCAGATTAATCTATTGATTACTGGCTGGTTACAAAGTCCCGTACCACTGATTACGGGGTCTTGTAGTGGCGGCGGCGTCGGTGTCGGACAGTCCGTCGTGACAGTGACAGAATTGGACCAAGGTCCACTCGCTCCCACGCTATTGATACCCTTGACTCTAAATGAGTGTGGAACACCGTCTGCAACCGAATCATCATATGCGGTTTGGTTAGGCGGATTTTGAGGAGCAGCGGGAATAGTGTAGAGCAAGCTGTAATCAGCACACGAATCGCCTGCGCAGCGTTCCAAGCGGTATGAAACTGCATTTTCAACCGTGGTCCATGATAGGGCAGCTCGTGTAGGTTGGCAGTAAGGAGTGCCACTAATAATTGAGCTTTCCACCGTTTCATTAAAAAATGCCGTGATTGGAGCTGAGCTAGCTAAATTTCCATAAGAGTCATAACTCAGTGCAGATAGCTGATGCTGTCCTGGAACATATAACTCGGTGTTCAGGTAAAAAATAAATGGCGAGAGCGAGTCGGATTGAATAGATTGACCATCTAACAAGAGTTCTACCCCGTGCACAGCAGAGAGGGCATCAGTTGCGGCAATTTCAACTTTTACTGTATCATCCAGTCCAGTTGACGGGGCAGGTGTAGTTATGCTCACGGCGGGTCCCTGTTGGTCTGTGGCGAACGACGGGCCAAACCCAAATCCATCTATGTAAACTTGAAACCCAACACCCCAAGTATCAAAATGTAGCTCAACTTTGTTTATATCAGAAAGATTTGGCGTCCCAACAACAGTGCGAATCCAAAAGTCATCACCAGCCAGAGGTATCCTAAAAGTATACTGACTTGGTTCGTTCATCAGCTCATATACTACCGGGGTATATTTGTAATAGTTGGTGTCATTGGTTTTTACATATAGCTCTGGCGCGGCATTCTGATATCCCAAGGGATTAAAGTTGTAACTGAATAAATGCATTGAAACAAACTGCGACTGGCTTAAATTAAAGTGCGCTTCGCCTTTACTAGGATACTGAACAGTAACCTCAGTGCCACTCTGTGTAGTGAGCTTAACACTTTTGTCCCCTCTCACCACTCCATACACAGAGTCATCACAGCTGGTTGTCCCATCCTCAGAATAACAAGCCCAATCTATTGAATTTCCCTCAGTGAGCTCGGGGTACTTGGGAAAAGCCCATTCGTTGCGATACTCATGCGGATTGGCAATGTATCTCCACCAATTGTTGAGGACGCCTTGCTTGGTGCCTGGCACGTGTGGCATATGTCCGTACCACCAAGTAAAATACCCAAGGTCTGAACATGCCCAGCTATTGCAATTTTTCAGCGTCGTGTTGCCAGTCAAGTTGGGGAAGTTTAGCCAATCATCTGCTGTGGTTAGATCGTAATCGGGAGATGACCAATCATATGCGTAGCCTTCTCGGCTATTGAATGCTAAGTGGGCATTGCCCAATCCTCCTTTTCCAGGCAGTGACTGATCGAGCTGGGTAAATTTATTCCAATCATGTGTGTTAAGGTTGTCCCAACTTCCATAGATTCTCCGAAGTATGCTCTCTGTCCTGTGCGCATAAGACTCAAGCGCCTGTGGTATTTCACGCTCATAATTAAATCCCATTATGACCGCAGCTTTAGTTTGGAACTGATCGTAAATGTCGCCATTAATGAAGTACGCTCCCTTGCCCATCATGGCAGATTCATGCCAGTCAAAGCCTGGTCCGCCAAAAAGCCATACCTCATCAATTAGACCTTGATTAAGTTTTTCCTCTATCCCATTCTGAGCAATTAAATCAGGATAGTCACCAGGTCCCAGAGTCCAGTTTCCAGTGCTGGTCTCAATTACATAGGTTTGGTCCGTATACCTACTACCATTCAGATGAAGAGGCCATTCGTCTCGCTCAATTGTTTCTACTACGGTGTATTTAAGCTTACCGTGTGATGCGATTGCAAAACTATTTCTGAGTTGATTAACAAGAATGGCGGGGTCAGTCCAGCCAAAAAATTCATGAGTTTTAACACCTCCAAAATTTTCCAAAATCGGGTCATATATCACAACTAACAACTTCACCTCAGTAGTATTCCTGTCATAAGCAGGTTCAGCCGTGGCAGCACTCACCTTTGCAGGTAAAAAACCGGTGGATAGATAATAAAGTGTGTAAGCACTCGCGGCTATCAAAAATAAAATGAAAGATCTAAAGATAAATCTGGGTAAAAGTTTGGCTGTTGATTTCCAAAACATATCAATCTGGCTATGGTACCTGCACAACACACGCAAGTCAATATATGACTGGAGCGCAAATATGCAGCTTTTCTGATACACTTAGCACGTATGAATCTTTCTATAGCTCCAGAGGCAATCTATATTTTAAGCGCTCTCAAACGAGCTGGGTTTGAGGGATATATTGTCGGCGGGGCTGTGCGGGATATGATCCTAGGTCAAACCAGGGTCACAGACTATGATTTCACAACTAATGCCGCACCAGAGCAAATTCTAGCCACTTTTCCTGATGGTTTCTACGAAAATCAATTCGGGACGGTGATGGTTAAACCTGAAAATATACGCCAAAGCATTGGACTTAAGGAATTTACCGATGATCCCTCAGGTCAGGATAATAATTCAAATCGGATTATTGATATTGCCGCAGCTACCAAAATTCACGTTTCTCTCAAGGCGCAAGTTAGCCAGTCAACTCCCGAATACTCAAGAGCTAACACTGAACGGAACTTGGAGATTACCACCTTTCGCAGTGACGGTACCTATGAAGATCACCGCAGACCCAACTCAGTCATTTGGGGCACTTCTCTAGCACAAGACTTGGAACGGCGAGATTTTTCAATTAACGCACTAGCCATCCAAGTGCATGACACGATCTTGGATACAGATATCACCAAACTAATTAGCCCAAGTTCAAATCTAATACCACTCACAGAAGCCGATGTAACTATTATTGACAATCATGGTGGCATAAAAGACTTAGCATCAGGAATTCTCCGAACAGTAGGTGATCCTACAGCGCGCTTCACGGAGGATTCATTACGTATGCTTAGAGCCATTAGAATTGCCGTGCAACTTCACATGAGCATTGACCAAGATACTTACACTGCGCTCGCTGCGCTCGCGCCACTTATCACACATGTTAGTTGGGAGAGAGTTCGTGATGAACTGCTTAAAATGCTGGCATCGCCAGATCCCAAAGCCGCCATATTGCTCATGGAGGATACCGGCATACTGCCGCATATTCTCCCAGAAATTCTTGAGGGCAAAGGTGTGATGCAGGCCGGTCACCATACAACAGATGTTTGGCAACACAGCGTCGATGCGCTTGAGGCTTGTCCCTCTTCTGATCCAATCGTACGATTAGCCACCCTGCTGCATGACGTAGCCAAACCTCGCACTCATCAACTCCAAAACGGCAAACCTACTTTCTATAATCACGAAATTGTCGGCTCAAGGATGGCTCGGTCTATCGCTCAAAGACTCAAACTTTCCAAAGCGGAACAGGATAGAATTTTCACTCTGGTTAGATTTCATATGTTCCACTACCAGCCACAAAATACCGATGCTTCAATTCGGCGGTTTATGAGAAAAGTAGGGCTGGTCAATGTTGATGATATTTTGGATTTGCGCGAAGCTGATCGTTTGGGCAGTGGTGCACGAAAAACCAGCTGGAGGTTGGAGGAAATGAAGCAAAGAATGATTGAACAACTTCACCAGCCCATGGAGGTTACAGATGTGGCGATCAACGGTTCAGACTTGATGTCTGAGCTAAATCTTTTACCAGGTCCAATACTAGGTGAACTACTCAAAATGCTACTTGAGCACGTTCTGGAATTGCCAGAAGATAACAACCGGGAAAAATTATTGCAAATTGCCAGAGATTACTTAGAGCGTCGTTCCCAGAACAATAGCAGTGGCACCGCTGTGAATGTAGACGAGTAGGTTCCGGTAATTGCGCCGATCAGTAACGCTACGGCGAACATCCTAATTGACTCTCCACCCAACAAAACCAGCGCTGTCAGCATTAGAATAATGGTGATGGAGTTATTTAGTGAGCGACTTAAGGTTTCGGTAACAGCTGTATTCAGGATGAGGGAATACCGTTCCTTGGGAAATGTGCGTCTAAGCTCTCTAATTCTGTCAAATACAACGATGGTGTCATGAACTGAGAATGAAAGAGTGGTCAATAGAGCCGTCACAAATAAGACGTCAACTTGTACACCCTGGAATTGTCCCAGTAAACTAAATATCCCCAAAAGAACTAGCGAGTCGTGAGCCATAGCTAAAATTGCCGACAATCCATATCTGAGCTCCTTAAACTGTCTCGTTACAAAGATGGTAATTGCAATAGAAACTATCAAGATGCCAGTAACTGTCTTTTTAACCAACTCTTGGCTTATGGTTGCTCCAACTCTCTCGAACCTGAGCTCGGTTAGCTCTCCCAAACCATTTTTAAGTAGGCTAATAACTTCTGATTTTCGCTCATTAGTCAGCTCGCTGCCTTTAATTATGAAGTTGCCGTTACCGCTTGATTGGACCGAGCCGATTTGAAAGTCGGTCCCAACCTGAGATTTGACCGTCTCTAGCGTGGGCACTTGTCCAGATTGCGCGCGTAGTTCAAGCAAAGAACCACCTGTGAAGTCAATAGAATACGCCAATCCATAGCGTACCAGAGAAAAAATACCTGGAATAATCACTGCCAGGGAGATTCCAAAATACAGCCAACGTAGCTTCATGAAGTTAATCATTCTACTTCCTTTCCTTCAAAAACAGACGCATCAAGGTGCGAGTCACCACAATACCGGTGAACAAAGAAAGCAAAACGCCTAGTAGCAGGGTTACTCCAAATCCCCGAACCATACCTGCTGTATTTAGGAAGCTCAGATTAAGCGGATTAATCAATATTAATGCTGTAAAGATTGTGGTCATGTTAGCGTCTTTAATACTATCCCAGGCGCGCCCAAAGCCAAGTTCCATGGCGTGGGCAAATGGCTTTCCGGACCTGATCTCTTCTTTCATGCGTTCAAATATTAAAATATTGGAGTCAACAGCCATGCCGACTGAAAGCAACAGACCCGCAATACCCGGAATAGTCAAAGTCACACCGAGCATTTTGTACAAAGCTGCTGTATACGCGGCATAAATCAGAAGTGCGACACTTGCCAACGCTCCCTGTGCCCCGTAGTACATGATCATAAATAACATAACCAAGCCTATACCAACGCCACCAGCCCACAAACTGGCTGTAACAGCCTGTTCACCGAGCGACGCACCCACAGTTCTCTGTTCTAGCACCTGAATTGGCACAGGTAAGGCTCCAGCATTAAGTTGGACACTTAACTGCTTGGCTTCTTCTGATTTAAAGCCTCCGGTGATGATAGCTTGACCGTCTAAAATTGGCGTATTGATGACTGGGGCCAAGAGTGGGATACCATCAATGAAAATGCCTAAGCGCTCGCCGGTGTATTCTTGGGTAACCTTGGCAAACAAATCACGTCCTTCATCATTAAATTCTAACGCTACAACTGGCTCGTAGGTGGTGGGGTCAATTTGAGGCGTGGCTCTTTTAAGTTGAGAACCGGAAATTCCGGTTGGAATCAGACTTACTTCTGGCTCAGCACTGGGACTAGCAATTACCCCACCATCAGGTCCAGTGATGAGCTGGGCTGGATTTTCCTTGATTAATTGAAACTCTAGCTGCGCTGTCCTTCCAACTAAATCTAAAGCCTCTTGAGTATCTACTACACCAGGCAACTCAACTATGAGCCGGTATTGATCTCTAGAGACTGAGGTTTGTACAGATGGCTCTGAAATGCCGTATAAGTCTACGCGCTTGACGATAATTTCTCGAGCCGCATTCAGCGCTTCTAGCTTATCTGCCTCTGGCAAGGCAGCGACGTCAGCGCCTAAAACGACTTGCATGCCACCCTGAATATCTAAACCTTTGCGGAATGAAAACTCCTTCCGCCACTCAACCCCGTTGGGTAATTTTATGGAAAATACCGAGCCACGGACGGGTAAAGTTATGATTTTCCCTCCCGGTAATTTTAATGGAATATCCATTTGGGGTGGCAACGCAATATACAAGGCTATGACTGCCGAGATGACAATTCCCACAAATAATCGCATGACTTTAGTTAGCTTCATATACTTTTCTGGGGCAGTTGGTTCGCGCAGCTGCTTGAGTCTTACAGACCCGGCATCTTGCGTTCTACAAACTCATCTTCAGATCCTATCACCATTACCCGACTTCCGTATAGCACATCCATGATAAATGGATCGCGACGAGTTTTGCGGAATTCAAATTCCTCATTGGTAAATACAGCGTAATTAATTTCACGACCACGATGCTTTTCTTCTTCTTTAATTAAGGCTGTTAGCTCTGGCAAAACAATGTCGCCAATTACCAAAATATCAACTTCTCCTTGACGGGGATTTTTTCCTCTGACAAACCTGGCTGAAAACATCACGAACATAACTTCACCGAGCTTGCGCCGGAGCTTGCGCATTTGCAGACCCAAACCACTAGATTTGGCAACCATTTGTTGGAGTTCTTGATAAAACTGGTAGTTTTCATTGGCATAGTAGTACAGCCGATTGCCCCGCTGCTCGCTTTTTAGAATACCTGCGTCTAGCATTCTGTCAAGTTCTCGGCGGACAGCGTTGATCTCAACTTTTATGTGACGCGTTATCTCACGGACATAGTAAAGTTCTTCAAGATTTGAGAAAAACAGCTCCATCATCTTGGCGCGAACACTCGAGATCATGAAGTCTTGTAAGCTTGACATACTCTCGTAACTTCCAGCTTAGTATTTGACCTCAGTCGAAGTATCGACTACTGAGATCCAAACCATACCGGGATTAAATTCTATTTCTTTGCCTTTGCGATCAGTGAAAACAATTTGAGCCTCACGATCTTTTTTAGCCCATGTTGCTTTCTCAACTTGACCTGAGCGGAAAATCAGAGCGTTGCCGGTACCCACAGTGGTATAGAGCATGTGTTTGAGCTCGTCGATAGGGCCTTTTTCTTTGGTCAGCAGTACTACCACGTTCTTGGCGGCAATTTGCTGATTGTTATTCAAATCGGTGTGAGGCGCACCCGCCATGGTTCGCTTATAAGAATCTGTGGCTGCATCATAGTCCCACTGCACGCCATATTGGCTGTAGCCTGTCCAAAACTCAAAGCTGATGGACTTGGTTTCTCCAGGAGTAAGCGGAGAGGCGGCAAATTTCCAGGGTTGATAACCCGTCTTCCATTCAACCGGCGCAATTACTTTTTTACCGATTTTCATTTCTGGCGAAAGGTTGGTCCACTCGCGCGTGGCGCCTACCTTCCAAAGTTTTTGAGTGGTGGTTTCCATGGTATGCTCGGTCGCCACTTCCTTGCCAGCCAAGCGGTTTCCATTTCTAACAAATGTGGGATAACCAACTGAGAATTGGTTGATGTCATTTTCAAGTGACCAACCATACTCATTGATTTGACCCAGAGCGTCTGCCGGGCCAGGAATATTGGCTCCACCTACATGAACATAAAGCGGTCGGTTAAAACCAGAAGCCCAATCAATGAAATAGGATCTGGCAGATCTAATAGGTGCTAAAACTACGTCATACTTTTGTGCGCCACAGTAAAAAATACCCATAAACCGCGTCACACCGCCTTCAGCCAATGCTTCAAACATAATATCTGCAGAAGCAAGTCCAGACTGAGGTCTGGCGTCGGGTGAGTTTTCAATCATAACAGCCAGTGGGCGTTTGGTTTCCCAGGCTGCCTTTTCAGTTTGGGTATACAGCGCTCCGTTAAGTGGGCAAACTTGGTCCTTAGCTTCACCGGGATCAATTTGCAGAAGTGCGCCGAGTGCAGTTTGTTCGTCCTGCGGATCTGTGGCCTGATCGTTACCTGAGTTACTAGCCGATTGCCCTGGCTTAAGTGCTGCAAAAACACCGTATGAAACAAGTGCTGAGATTAAGTAGGCCGTAATAAAGAGGGTCAGAGATTTTTTATTCATAAAAGCTCGTTTTAATTCCTTATACCAAAAAGTATATGCTTAGTAGGACTCCAAAAACAATGAGCGCAACTACTACAGTTCGGACCAAATCTTTATACACTAAATGGGTTTCGGCGCCAAGCAAGGTTTTTTGCATTCTATTATCCTATCACTCGTAGCACATCTCTAATAGTCACCGCTATGATTAACAGTAAAAGTGCTACGTAACCACCATAGTTTGCATAATACTCCACCTTGGCCATATGCCGCTTGTGAATCACGGTGCCTAGAAGAATAAAAACCGCCCGGCCGCCGTCAAGTGGAGGGATTGGCAAAATGTTCATGATTGCCAGATTGACCGATAGCATACCAGCAAAGAAAAGTATGTTGACAAAACCCTGTTGCATCAAGCCAGTTGTTTGAGCCTGATGGATTATGCCCACCGGACCAGCGACTTCTTGAGGCACAGTGCCTTGGAGTACTAATTGAGACACCATTTGACCGAGTGCTTGTAAAATTTGCCTACCCATATAGGTAGCTTGCTCAAATCCGTACCATGTGCTCTTAAATGGCATTTGGTACCAAGGATAATGAACATAGGCTACGCCCCAGAGAACTCCAAGAGAACCTTGGCCTGCAGGTGTTTCTGCATCAGTTCTGACTCTGACTTTATATTCATGTTGCGACTCGGCGCAGGCATACCCCTGACACAGTCCAGTAGTTTGCAGGGTAACATCCTGGCCCTTGCGTTGTCCTACGGCGTTTACCAAATCTGAAAAAGTGGAGATAGGCACTCTCAATCCTGTCGAGTCTACTAAGCCTGTGACGGTGACATCCTTAGGTACTCCAGCTATGGCAGCAGGAGAGCCGGGAGCTACCTCACCAATTCTAGCTTCATCAATTGGCATAGGGATGCCAGTGTATGAAAACAAGCCGCTAAAAATGACGATGCCAAATACAAAATTAACCGCTGCACCAGCCAAAATAACTAGAAGTTGAGAAATAGGAGAAGCATTGTAGAACAAGCCTTTGACTGGCGAATTTTTCTCATGAGCCTCTGAAGAACTGTCCTCACCAGCAAGCCTGACAAATCCGCCAAAAGGCACCCAATTCAGGGTAAATAAGGTTTTTTTCCAGGTAAACAAGGCTTTAGCACGAGGCGGATACCCCAAACCAAACTCCTCAACGGTAACTCCACGCCACCTGGCCACGAAAAAGTGTCCCAACTCATGGATCACGACCAAGACTGATAGAATCACAATTACTGCAAGCATGATTAGATGGTCATCAACTCTTTTTCTTTGCGATCAGCTAGTTCATCAAGTTGGTCGGAACCTTTTTTAAATTCTTTTTCAAGAGCTTCTAGATCTCGATCAATATCATCCTCACTCACGCCACCCATGCTTTTTTGTGCGTCAATTTCAGACTTACTGTCTGCTCTGACCGTTCTGAGCAGAACTTTGCCTGTTTCTATTTTTTTGTGCAGGAGTTTGACCATTTCCTTGCGCTTATCCTCTGTCAGGGCTGGCACGGGCACTCTGATGACTGATCCGTCCACTGATGGGCTCAAATTGAGGTCAGCGCTTGCAATAGCTTTTTCAACTGCTTCAACCAGACTTTTATCCCAGGGAGTAACTACCAGCATGGTGGGGTCTGTAGCTTGAATGGACGCCACCTCTACCAACTTCATGCGTGTGCCGTAAGCTTCAACAAAAACCGGATCAAGCAGTTGAGCGCTTGCTCTGCCTGTTCTAAGTGTAGCTACGTCTGCTTTGACGTGATCGAGAGCTTTGAGTACAGATTGGTGAAATGAGGTGAAATCGTAAGGCATATGTCACCATTCTATCATGCCTGCTATACTATTCGCCATGCCAGAACGGTTACTCAACACAATATTTTCGCCACTGATCAAAAGTGTAACTGATGTTACTTACTACAAGTCTGTCCTAACAGAACCTGTGCGCAACAGTGCTTGGTTTTTTATAATTTGGGTTGGCATAACAGGTCTTTTTCGGCAAGCTTACCAACTTTCAGTCGATATGCCCTACTGGACTAATGCGGCGCGCAGCGCTGGAGCACAATTAGTAGCCAACTATCCTCAAGACTTACAGATAACTTGGGATGGCAGCCAACTTAAAAGTACTCGCGACCCACTGGTTGTAGCATACCCAGATCAGTTTGTTGCTGATTCACAGTTAGCTGCAGCTCTACCGCCCAACTTGGCCAGTTTCACCGCCAATTCCAGCTCTGTCAGCACTAGCTCTGCCCTAGCGGTAACCAGCACACATTTGAGCCTACAGTTGCCAGACCAATCCCCCCGAAGCATTCCTCTGGTGGAAGTTTTGGGTGATCAGTCACTGACCATTACTAGCTCGACAATTGAGCAAGATGTTAAAAATTTCTTAGACCAGCATTTATCTAATAGCTTGCAGCTGTTTGCCCTTTTGAGCTCACTTTTGTATCTAATAAGTTTGTATTTATCCAGATTAATTACGGTTCTTTTAGAAAGTGCACTCCTGACAATTATGTTGTCATTCACCAGTTTGAAAATTGGTTATGCAAATGTTTGCAAACTTTCACTACATGTAGTGGTTTTAGCTGGCGTGATCGACGCAATTGCTTCAGTTATCGATCCTGCCGGAAATGGCTTCTGGTTTTCACTCAGTTACTGGATCTTGATGATCTATGTCCTGGCCCCAATCATTATGCCAAAAATACGGCTACCCCAAGCTCCGACTGAATTAGATTTATAGTTCCTGAAATTATCTGACTTTTTTATCCAAGCGAATATCCATGTTAACCGGGGGGAAAATTAGGTCTTGTTTGGTTGGGTCAGCACTGGTCAGGTCACCCTTGAGCTGAGTTACTCTTCTAGCCAACTCGGTTTCATCAAGCACAACTGGTGAAGGCGATGGTGAGGCCACTACTTGGCTGGTCTTAGCTGGTCGCTGGCTGAGGGCTGCGACGACTATTACTAGCAACATTAAAACAACTAGCAAACCACCGCCTATGAGAATCAGACGATTGGCTGATTTGGTTGTCTTTTGAGCCTCACCCACGACCAACTCCGGCGAATCTGGTTGCTCAAAGAGCGGCTCCTCTTGAGTAAATTTGGTTTGATCTTGGCTATCGTGCATCTAACTCCTTAGTAAGTCAAAGATTCCTTGAGGAATGATAATATCTGCGATAAATTGGCATAAACTGGACCCAACTCCTGAACCGTGCGGGAGTATGACGCGGGCGTAACGTCTTTAACCTGATTGGCAGTTAAGGTCTGATTAATTGTCTGAAGTTGACCGGTTAATTCTGTCTGACTACGGACTATTTGTTGGTTAGCCCGGTCACGCTCAGCTTGCCTCAGGCCGCTGACAGTTGCTAGTTTCTGAGTCTCCAACACGTCGTCATGTAGCAGTTTGGCCAAATCGGCCACATTTTGCAACTTGCCAACAGTAATCAAGGACATACCCTTGTGAGCGCTAGAAACTGCCTTAATTTGGATCAACTCAAATTCATCGGAGCGAGCGTTCACAGCATCACGGTCTATTGATTTCTGCACCTGTTCTCCATGTGCTTTGAGTTGGTCCATGCTGGATTTGATTTGAGCCGCTACAACCTCCCGTTGATTTAGGTTCACCCCATGAGTGTCCAAAAGTGTGGTGTAGACCAAGTCTAAATAAACCAACAAGACTCGGTCGCGGGCGGCTAGTACCTGACGCGTTTTCTGGACTGCGTTTTCCAAATTAGCTAGAGTCTGAACGGACTCCCACTGGCCTTTGGCCACAATATATTCTTGCTCGGCGGTTCGGTATGACTCTACCTCCCCCCTATACTGAATCTTGAGAGCCTGGCGTATGTCCGCCAAAATTACGGCCGTCCCAATTTCGGGCGTCGCTGAAGGCTGAACTTGGGTCAATGGGGTTGCCATGAAAGCTGCTGGAGAACTCATGTCTGCTCCAGATGAGGCCGTCAAGTTGTCTTGGGCTTGGGCTTGTCCGAAATATCCGCCTATGGCAAACATGGCTAAGATCAGACCAAAGATTGCCAGTGAATACTTCAATTGCGTTTGAACAGACTTCATGTTTTTATTGTATCAAAATTAGCCGGCTGAGCGTAGCTCACGTTCGCGGACAAAAGTGATGGCTTCATAAAGGGACTCAAACGTGCCGGTATCTAGCCAGCGACCTGGAACAAAAGCTACGTCAAGCGTGCCTTCCTGGAGATAGACATTATTTAGATCCGTAATTTCCAACTCACCCCGAGGTGATGCTTGGAGCTGACTGGCTTTTTGAACTACGGAATTGTCGTAGATATACAAGCCGGTTACAGCGTAGGAAGATTTGGGTTGAGCTGGTTTTTCTTCTATAGAGATTGCCTTTTTTTGATCATCAAACTCAACTACACCAAATCGCTGCGGGTCGCTCACCTCTTTGGCAAAGACTCTGCCGCCAGATTTAAAAGTGGTAATGGCTTCTGAAAAATCATCCTCGAATACGTTATCGCCAAGTATCAAAGTAACTTGGTCATCACCGATGAAGTTTTTACCAATGATAAATGCTTGAGCTAGACCCTCCGGTTTATCTTGTATCTCATAAGTAAACTTGCATCCAAATTCGTTACCACTACCCAGCAGCTTTAAAAAGTCGCCAGCGTGGTCAGGTGCCACAATTATCAAGATGTCTTTAATGCCCGCTTGGATCAAAGTCTGGAGCGGGAAGTAAATCATTGGTTGATTGTAAATTGGCAGAAGCTGTTTGCTGGTAACCTGAGTCAATGGCCGAAGCCTGGTTCCAGATCCACCTGCGAGAATTATGCCCTTCATAGTTTTCCTTTCGTTTGCAGTGGTAGTGTACCACCTCAATAGGTTATCAGACCTAGCAAGAGTCCAGCTAGGCATGCCATGGCAAAGTACTCTATAGCAATACGCGCAGTCAAGTGGTTAGATTTTGTGTGAGTGACTATGCCCCATAAAAAATAACCAACCGTCAAGCCTAAAGCTACATATCTCTGAACAACTCGGTTGGGCCAGGCAGATAAAAATAGAAACACACATGCGGTCAGAAAAACTGCCAAAAAGGCGTATGCTAGCTGGTGCTTGCGGATTTCGGCTATCATTAGTTGATCATTCCTCCTCTAAAAAATACGAGTAAAAATGCAACGGCAAAGAGCAGCATTAAGTGGGCCACATTCTTACCAACTAGTCGAACATTTGATTTATTGCCTACCACAGCGAAGTCATATGCCAATGCGGTCCCAATCAGCATCACAATTGCCAAGAAAAATGCCTTGAGGAGTTGCAAAGGTGAGAAAATAATTGTGGGCAATAAGTTACCAGCAGGAACTAAGAATCTGGCCAGCACCTGAGGCGAGGCATTTGGAGATGAGCTTGTGACCGAGGGCGCAGGCACAATGCTAGAGGTATCACCCGCAACTTGGTCTAAACTAATCAAGTTGGAAGTGACGGGTGGTGAATTTACTGGCAACTCTGTGGGAGTGGGGGTGGCAAGTGGCGCTGACTCCGCAACTGGACTGGTTTCTGGAGCGCCAATATCTACCTCTTGAATGGAAATGGCTTGATCTGTGACTTGAGGTGTAGTTTCAGCTGAGGCTGGTGTGCCAAACATTTGGACCACTAGAGTAGTTTCTGTGCCATTGAGAATTCCGTCAACCACGGCCACGCCAATCTCACTGTATTTGGGATTCATGATATTAGCCTTGTGAGTCGGAGAAGCCATCCAAGCGGCAGTCACTTCAGAACTGGACATAAAGTCACGAGCTAAATTCTCGCCCGCAACTCGGTATTTATAACCAGATGACTTGATAAAATCCCATGGTTCAGTCCCGCTAGGAGAGGTGTGCGCCCAGTATTGATGACTAAACATATCCTGGGCTTTGGCATAGGCTGCTTGAGAAAGGAGCGGATTAAGCGTGAGTTGGCCTAATCCCGAACTACGTCGTTCGGAATTAGTTTGGTCCACTACCTGCGGCGCGCCAATGTTAGATGCATAACCCAGCACGCTACCAAACTGCACACTTAGACGACTGAGAGCGCGAACTGAACCAAAACAGCCAATCGCGATCATAACAAAAAACAACAACCCCTCCGGGTGTAATACTCGAGGTCGATGGTTGTTGGAGCGGCGGGGATGGAACAAATGAGCGATGGTATGTGCCAGCTGCATAACTATCCATTATGGCGATACAGTTCTAGACTGACAAGCGGCGAGTTTTAAAGTGATTGCTCAACTTCTACCTGTTGGGTTTTCCAGGATAAACCCAAGTTGGGAGAAGTTACCACTGTTACCTGATACTTTCCTGGAGGCACATTGTCAGCTATCAAATCAAGTTTATGTCCAAATCCGCCTAAGACAGGTCGTTGAGAATTGTTGAAGTCGCGATGGTGATAAACCAGGTCTCTGGAAAATTGACTGCCCTCACTAGATGTAAACTGCCCTACCAGTGGCTGGTTTTGGTAAAGATAAGTGGTCATATTGGCATCACTTGAAATTGAATTTTCCACCATGACTTTAGGAGAGTTTAATTGAAAACTAACCTCACCGCCGCCTTCGGCGGCGGCCTGCAACCCCATGCCTTCAGCTTGAGTGATTGGGGCGTACAGTTGCAGATAATCTTCCGCATCGGCTAACTTTATTTGGACTGGTTGAGGAAAGTTGTCTTTTATAGCCTGAGTTAGCTCAAGCACTGAAAGTCCCTCAATTTCGCGCTGTTGGCCATCAGCAGATATTAATGTGGCTGAAACTATGGCAGCAGCCGGTTGACTTGTCAGGTGCAACTGACACTCCGCGCAAACATAACCTTCTGCAGTACTTACCCGCCTGACACTTACCAAAGTAGGCTCATCTCCGTACGGAACATTTTGGGCAGATATTTTAAGATTGAGTGCATCTGAAGTATTGATCTGGGAGGGAACGACAAGTAATAGGTTTAGCCACTCATCTTTGGGGGAAGCAGTCCCAATTTCAGCCAGCACCTGATCATTTACAGATACAGCAAGCACCGGTTGATCAACTATTAATTCTGGAATGTGGGGAAACTCCAGTTTTAGCTCAACTGTGAGCAATTGTGGCAGGTCTTGGACCGAAAAATTCTCTGGCATTGTCAGTGTCTGCTCTAGCGTCGCCGCAGCGTTTGCGGTTGGACTCAGTCTGGTCAGTTTTTTATCGCCTTGGCTGATCAGCTGCACATTTCCGGTTGCTGCCCAAGATTGTAGTCCAGCTTTAAAGTCTCCGTTTAGTACCCTTTGTTTTATGGTTCTCTGCTCGCCCGATTGGGAAACGGTTAGACTTATGTGTACGGGTAATTCTGGAGTTGGGGAAAAGTTGCCAGCCGCTCTTATCTGGACTGATGCAACTTGCGATGCCTGGTAGTAGGCACTTGCTGGCGTGGCTCTCAAAGACCAACTGGCTACAACTTTGCCAATTATTTGGTCTGGTTTTAGCTCGTTTGCATCAGGAGTTTGGTTAGCATCCCCTTTTGTGCTGTATCTGAGACCAGATGCAGTTTGCCGCTCGGCCACGATGCGATGGGTGACTATCGCATCGTGACTGATAAAACTTCCATTTGAGGACGCTGCAACATATGAAACGACATCACCCATTTGATATGTTGGGAACTTGAGCGTAACTATCAGGCTGCCCTTGTAGATTGTTGGCTCCATGGAGCCAGCTTTGATCAGAAATATGCGGGGTTGGTACTGCCATGTTGACGAAGCGCTGATTAACAAGGTGCTAGCAACGCATGCGGCAAGACCAATCTTAAAAATTGTGTGCATGGTTAGTAGAAGTCAGGCCAATCTGCTCCAGCGTCAAGCTGTTTACCCGCTACATGGAGCTCGGTATTGAAGAGCTCTGCTTGGTACTCATTGGTGACGTCCTCGCTTAAACGGAGTGAGACCCTAAGTTGAACACCATCTCCTGGTTCAAGCGTAGTTGGATCAGTGTCACCTGCCTGACGAACAATCAGAAATTCATCTTCTAGTGGCCAAGCTCCAGAAATTTGTTGCCAGGTGTTATCTTGCCATATTTCTAGTCTATCTATGCTGACCACAGACTGCTCCAGCATGGGGTCCGCCCAAGAGCCAGCCACATAGGCTTTGGCTTGAACCGGCAGCGTGCCAGAGTTCTCAAGTGTATAAACCAATTCCTGAACCTGACCAGGCAACCAGTTGTCTATTTCTGGTGTCGCCCCATTCAGAGTCATAGTTAGTGAACTTGATTTAAGCTGGGTAGCTTGGGTCTGGCCAGCATAGGTGAAAAATGCTCCACTGACACCAATGACGCTCGCCAAAGCCAGGGACACCACTAAGGCGCGATTTATAAACCGATTCATCTTGTCTCCTATCTAGTAAGAATTACTAAATGAGACTATAAATCGTTCACCTTACATGAGGCTGACACTGGAATGGGCAAATAGATAATCTTCTTACTGACACAAGGCTTTAGCGTTGCCTTCAAAGGCCATGGCAGTAGATCGAGATTGACAGAAGCTAAAGCGAGCAACTGCTGGAGATGACTGATTGGCAGCAGATCTAAGCACGGACTGCAAACTAACACCGGCAAATGTTTCAAATAGGCCAGCCCCTTCATTAAGCCTGACTACTTGATACTTTTCGTCGTTAAAGCCGGCTTTGCTGGCAAGTTGGTTGTAAGCTTGATCTCGATTGGCTATTCCATCAATAAGTTTCACTTTAAGCGCTTGGTCTTCGCTAAAAATAAGTGCACCTAAATCCTGGCGCAGGGTAGTTTCTGTGATTGGACGATGCTTAGTTACGTGATTGATGAAGGTGGCGTAGGAGTCATTTACACTGTTTTGAAGTGAGGCCCGCTCCTCATCACTTAGAGCGCGATATGGATTGCCTAAATCTTTAAACTTTCCTGCGGATATATATTCACTAGTGATTCCACCTGTCGTTTCCACGGCTTCGCCAAAACTACTTTCCCCTATTACATCCTGATAATGCTTGTATGGGCCGCTAATCACACCGATACTTCCAGTAACGGTGCCCACATCAGCTAAAATTGTGTCGGCACTAGCAGCGACCCAATACCCGCCCGAGGCGGCCATGCTGGAGACGAAGGCATAAACTGGTTTGTGAGTGCGCGTTTTATACTCGGCCACACCTTCAGCTATGGCTTGCGAACCATAGATGGTGCCTCCAGGGGAGTTGATTTCCAGGATGACACCCCCAATGGATTCATCATCGGCCAATGCTAAGAGCTGGGCCTTAATATCGTAACCATAGACAGTGCTGATATCTGAAAATAGGCTAAAGAGAGGACTAACTTCATCTGTGCTACCTAAAATAAGGCCGTTGATGGGAATTGAGACCAGTTTTTTATCAGCGTCTTTCTTACCAGCGTGATAATCATATGCAGACTCGGGACTGTCAATTGAGGCCATAGCAATTCCGGCACCTACCATCAACAAAATCACTAACATCCCACCCATGGTTGCAAATGCCGTGCTTATGCCCACAAACACAATGGCGCTGGTTTTGATCAGCAGACCGATGAATCGTTTGAGACTACTCAGCATCGACATGGTCTGGCTTTCCTTTGGCGGTGTAGAGTGGCTTAAGCTCGAAGAGCAGGTAGAGTCCGATCAGCTGCATGAAGACGGCGCCGATGAGCGAGGTGAGCGAGAAAAATGCGCTCATGATCATGGTCAACACACTCAGGGCTACGGTTAGACTGATGAGCTGCCAGCCCCTGATGTGGTAGGTTTTAAGCAGGGAAAAGGCCAACAAGTGGATGATGCCCATACACAGCTGAATAACACCGGTGACAATGAAGTAAAAGCGGGGTACTCCGGTAAACAATTGTACCCAAGTCGAGCTAAACGGTGAGGCTCCCAAGCCAAACGAAATGGTGCCGACGCTACCGTAGACGCCCAACACACCGCCGATGAGGGCTAACCACGGCGCTAGTGTCCCGAGGGTGGTCAGAACCGACTGCGGTAAGTGGGTCATGGTCTGATGCTGAGCTTCGATCTGCTTGACTAGGCGCAGGTAGGTGGGGTGCTGAATGACTCGATCAAGCAGCTGGTGGAGTTGGGAAAGTACTGGAGACTGGGTGGGGGTAGATTTGGACATAAGGGCTATACGTCAATCGTACCACAGATGATGGCGCGGGCAAAAGCCTATGATTGCGCCATCATCTGTGGTACGATTGACGTATAGCCCTTATGTCAATCGTACCACAGA
>CAZSHY010000010.1:0-27491 GCA_964607125.1 uncultured Pseudomonadales bacterium
AATGCAGTGACTGCTTGTGCTGCTTCGGAGATTTCTTTAGCGCTAGCTTGGGCCATTATATCAAGAAGAGGATCAAATTCTGCTTCGATATTAAGGGTTTGAGCTAGTTGGGACGTTAGGTCTTTAGTAAGTTGGCGGGTGCGTGCAACTGATTTTTCTTGGTCACTTCCAGCGACAAATGTGGCGTCTTCAATATCGGTCGCCGCGTCAAAAATTTGTGCAATTACATCAAGTTGTTGTGTAATCTCCCGAGCTTCAATTTCCGCTGCCGACTCACCGCTGCTCGGCGCAGCGTCGGCCAAGTTCTTCACACGTAATTCTGTTTGCTTAACAGAAGGTGCCGTATCCACGTTACTCATTTCCCCTCAACTTCCCGCTTAAACGCGTCGCCGCGCTCTTGATAGTCTCTGTACATGTTATAACTAGCGCTCGCAGGACTCAAGAGGATGACGTCGCCGAGCTCCGCTGCTGCTCGCGTGCTGGCCACTGCCGTGGCCATGTCTTCTGCGTCGATGAGAGTGGGTGCGGGAGTTTTTAACTTATCTGCCGCAGTTAGGACCGCCTGCTTAATTCTGGTCCCGGTGGTGGGGAAAAGCACCACTAGTTTTACCTTAGCCTGGATGATTGCCTCACCAAGAGCAGTGTAGTCCAAGTGACGGTCATAGCCTCCGGCCAAGAGAATAACCCTGCCGGTTTCGAAACTTGAGATAGCTGCCATAGCCGCCTCTGGGGTGGTAGAGAGAGAATCGTTGTAATATGTGACTTCATCGGTGCTGGGCACCAACTCCATGCGGTGGGGGAGAGGTTGAAAGCTGCGTATTGCCTCGCGCACCAAATCTGGTTCGAGGTTGAGTTCACGGGCTATGAGTAGCGATGGCATGATGTTGAGGAGATTGTGCTCTCCCTTAAGTGGCAATTGAGCTAGGGGTACGAGCTGTTCAATCTCTGTTTGACTACCGGCGGTGGTGTAACTCCGGTGTCGCCCGCCACTCAGCTCAGCCAATTGGGTAGGAATTTTGTAATCAATGTTAAAAATCACCAGATCATCTGGGTGCTGGTAGCGTGCAATTTGTGACTTGGCCGCTATGTAGGCTTCAAAATCCGGGTAGTAGTCCAGGTGCTCGGGCACAATCTCTTGAATCACAGCCATTCTTGGGCTGAAGCGTAAGTCGGAAAGCTGATGGGAGGATAGCTCCAGAACCACATATACTCGTTGAGCCGGAGCTGGTCGCTCCTCCAGTTTGGCTAAAACCTCTTCTAACATATCTAGAGGAGGTCGACCAATGTTTCCACCCAAAAATGCTGGCAATCCTGCATGGGTAAGCACGTGATGGATTAAGGCAGTGGTGGTGCTCTTGCCCTTGGTGCCGGTTACACCAATTGTCATGAGCTGATTTGAATCATACTTGGCCAAGAGTTCAAAAAATAGGTTGGTGTTAGTATTCCACTCCACCCGCTGTGCCCACTCTGCTTGCATGAGGCTATGAGCGATTTCATGAGCTGGAGATATTCCTGGCGACTTAAATACCACAACTTTACCCCCGTCTGGTTGCTTGGGTGGGGCCGACAAATTGGATTGACTAGCAAGCGTTAGAGCTGCAAAAAAACTAGATTTATCATGAAAGAATTGAATATTTTGGTCAATTTTTGTTACTTTTTGCCACTTTTCCACTTCAAATTCAACTTTTTTATCATCAAAACCTAAAAATTGAGCATTTGGATGGAGTGCGCGAAGGTAGGTGTAGGTAGAAAAACCCTCTCGACCCAGACCAAGTAGCACATACAGCGAAGTTGATTTTTTTTGCATTGACTCATGACACCCTTTCACTGTGTCAATCTCAAGTGTCGGTAAGCAGCGGCAGGAGGGCTGCTGGCACTGAGTTGTGTTCATCCCAGCCTAGCATGATGGCGGCGGTCCGCGCCGGCAGGTCTGGTTCTGAAGCAAGTATTTCTGTTTGGATTTGGTCAAGCAAGGCTGGCAGTGGTTCGCCTGCAAGCGCGTCAACATTCAGCCAAAATGCGCACAATGTCTCTTCTATAGTTCCCACGCACTCGAATGGTTTGGCCGGAGTCTTGCCAAGCAAATCCAGAGCTAGGGGATAAAGTGCGCTGTCGGCAAAAAGGTTTTTGCCAAATAATTTAGAAGTTTCTGGTAAGCCCAAAAACGGGGCAATGATAGTGAAGGCAAATAAGCACTTGGGACACTCACCGCACCAACTGTTGGACTTTTGGCCACGGTTGCAGCTGCGGAAGCTGGTGAAATGAGCCGAGCCATGCTTCACAAATCGCTGAGCTATCTGGAGTTCGTATAATGGACGGAGAAGTGAGAAGTAAAAAGGTGTGTTTGGGCTCAAAAACTCATGGACATAGTCTTGGAGCGAGCGCTCAAATTCGTAGCTCTTGGAGTATTGGTGGTTGATCGAGTGGCCTTTGTACCAAACAGTGCCTTCGTTGGAGCTGCGTTCGTTTGCTATAGCCACGCCAGCATAACCTTGAATTCTTGCTGACAACAGACTGATGAACGCTATCACTGATGAGATAGGCACATGTCCATTGAGAAAGCCGCGTTGGTTGAGTTCAAACAAGAGGGGATCAAACACCCGACGCACTACATATGGAGTCCTATCCAGGGCGGATTCGGCAATTGTTAGGGCCGCTGGGGTTGGGTTGACGACCAGAGAATCAACTTGCAAGTCTCGCAGTAGCTCTAGGGTCAAGGCTGAGTCTTTGCCCCCGCCGACCGGAATAAGTAGGTGCATGTCGGCCAACTGAGCATTTTTTAGAAACGAGGCTGGACCTGCTTGCTCAGCCGAATTTTCCCGCTGCGTGCTGGTGGGGGAGTCCTGGGGCTCGTTTGCCTGGAGATTCAAAAAATCATCGGCAGTAAAGTCAATTTGGTTTTGATAAAAATACTCGCCCATACCCCTGATGAGTAGTTTATGCCACCAGTCAATTTGCCCCGCCGACAACGAACCGGCCTCAATTACAATCTGGTGCGCGGCTGTGAGTTTCCAGTAGCTTGCCATTTCACTCAGTCCCAGATGAAACACGAGCGTATTTAGTTCTGCCTCTGGTATGGTGTCAAGCTGCGACTGAGTCACTCCTTCAAATATAACTTGATGAGTGAAGCTAAATTCTGGCTCAATTCTGTATTGAAATTCGGCCAGTAGGCCGTCGGCGGTTAATTCCCAGCGATACTGCTGATAGCGGAACTCGGAGTTGTTGCTCTGAGGTGAATCTGCCATGCCCTGCAACCTTCTGATATATAAATCTTGCTTCTTAGTATACAAGACAGATGCTACAATGCAGCACCAAGATGCCAAATCAAGCCATAGCCGCTCAGGTTTTTGAACTTGTCGGACAAATTCCGCCTGGAAAAGTAACCACATACGGTGAGTTGGCTCGGGCCGTTGGCATCAACCCACGCCAGGTAGGCTACATTCTGCATCACAACACTGACCCCGTGCGGTTTCCTTGTCATAGAGTGGTCAAGTCAGACGGCAGGGTGGCGACTGGTTATGCGTTTGGCGGTCCAGGTAAACAGCAAGAGCGGCTTGAAGCCGAGGGAGTAGTGTTCGTGCAGAGTCGAGTCAACCTAAAGCAATTTGGATGGTGAGCAGTATCTAATCTTCGCTACGATCTTTTACTTCAACCTGGCTGCCTTCAATAAACCGGCGCAAGTCATCGCTCTCAACCCGGTACTGCTTGCCCACCTTGTAAGCCTTGAGTTTGCCACTGCGGACCCAACGGTAAGCAGTCATGTATACTATGTCCAGGATGCGGGCCACATCCTCAAGAGAGTAGAAGGTATTTTTCATATTTACTTTTCTTAACTTTATTTTACAGTACACTTATGAAAATGCTACAAACAACCCTCGACGCGATTGGACTTAAACAGCCGGAAAAGATGGATTTGCTCTTAGCTATCTATATTGGTGCAATTATCGGCGCTGAGCTGTTAGGCAGTAAGGTATTCTCAGTTTTTGGGCTACTCAATGCATCAGTTGCCATTTTTGCGTTTCCCATCACTTTTAGCATCAACGACATTGTCACCGAAGTTTACGGCAAAGCACGGGCCGTCAGTTTTGCCCGCGCCGCGTTGTGGGTATTGGTCTTGCTCTTTGGCTACTCACTTTTGGCTACCCAACTTCCCGCGGCCGCCCGCTTCACAGATGACGAAGCGTACAAACTCATCTTTGGCAAATCGCAACGGATCATTTTGGCAAGTTTAGCTGCTTTTTGGATCAGCGAGCGCTTAGACATCGCTGTCTTCTCGCAAATCCGCAAGCGGTTGGGGGCCAAGCGACTTTGGCTGCGTAACAACGCCTCCAATTTCATTGGTCAGTTTTTTGACACGCTCATGTTCATGTTGCTTGCGTTTTATAGCCCCGGTCGGTTTTGGTTTGTCATTTCATTAGTGATTCCTTACTGGTTGCTCAAATGTGTAGCATCAGTTGTGGAAACCCCCTTTACGTACTGGGGTGTGCGTTGGCTCAAACAAAAATAAAGGCGCAGCTATGTTAGTCAGAGCAGTCATGGTTCAATCTGTTGACGGGCGAGTTACCCGTGGCGCAGAAACCAACGTCTATGCTTGGAGCTCTCCAGAGGACCAGGACCAATTTTTTGCCACTATTCGGGCCAGCTCCCTGATCATCATGGGCTCTGGCACCTACTTGGCTGCCAAGCCGCACATTATTCTCAAACCAGAAACGTTGCGGATTGTACTCACCTCCAGATCACAAGACTTTCAGGCAGAAGCTGTACCAGGGCAGCTAGAATTTTCTTCTCTGCCTCCCACGGATTTGGTTGCCGACTTACACAGCCGAGGCTATGCAGAGGCAAATCTGGTGGGGGGTGCTCAAGTCTTGGGCAGTTTTCTCGATGCGCGCCTGGTAAATGAACTAGTTCTCACGGTTGAGCCAGTTTTGTTTGGCGCCGGAGCCCCTCTAGTCACTGCTCCCACCCCATCTGGATTACTGGATAGTGCTGGACCTCATACCGAGCCGAGACTGGAGCTAAAGGAGCTTGTCCAACTTAATTCAGCAGGTACCCTTAAACTTACCTATCAGGTGCTATACTAATTACGAATTCTAGCCCAATTGGGCAACATTCAAGCTCTTTAATAACACCAAGTCGTTGAATTAATCAAAATTTAACTAAAAGCCTGGACAAAAGGTACTCAAAACTAAGAAAAAGGCTAATTGACCTTGGCTAGAATTTACCCAATTTGCTCACGTAAGCTTCGTAAATACTTCGGTCAGTGACTTGAAGCTAACTTTTAGCCAAATTTGACCCAAAACCATTCATTTTCTCCCAAATGCTTGGGTCTACGGGAAACCACTTTTATAGGCTATAAAGCTGGCTCTCGGTGGATGTGGTAGATGCCTCAATGTGTTGAAAGGGGAGAGAACTTGGTTGATGCTAAATGATCTAGTTAATTGATTAATTAGGCGCAGATGATTTGGGTGTTCTTTGCTAAGGCAAAAATTTGATACAATAAATAAAATCATGAAAAAGATTGAAAACACACACTTTTTATTTGGTTTAAATTGTTTTAGCATAGGCAAGGTAGAACTGCTAAGACAACTAACCACCCACCTGCTTGACCGAGGTCCTGACAAGCACTCACTGCTGACCATTTTTACACCCAACCCCGAGCAAGTTGTGCAAGCGCACCATGACCCTCGTTTCGCCTCAGTTTTGGGTTCTGCGGATATTTTGCTACCCGATGGCATTGGATTGGTCCTTGCTACTCGTTTGGGAGCTTGGTTGGGCAAGGGTAGGGCACTTTCTGAGCGAATTTCTGGTACAGATGTAGTTACGGCTCTGCTCAAAGACGATCGCGTTCGTCGTGATGCGGAAGTACTGGTAATTGGAGGTCGGAATTTAAGCGACTATGTGTCAAAGCTGCGCGCTCGCGGATGGCGACTGACTTGGTCAGAGGCTTACCAGGATGCACAGCAGCCCACTATTGACGAGGAGCGAGCGGTTCGCCAGCTTTTCAAGCAACTGCGTCCCAAAATGGTTTTTGTGGCGCTAGGCGCCCCAGCCCAAGAAAAGTGGGTGAACTCGCATCTCAAGTTGTTGGCCGAGTCAGAGGTGAGGTTGGCCATGGTGGTGGGCGGTGCCTTCGACATGCTATCCGGCCAGATTTCCCGAGCACCAAGCATTATTCAAAAACTTAACCTGGAATGGTTGTACCGTTTGGTAACTCAGCCCTGGCGTTGGCGACGCCAACTCCGACTCTTGGAATTTATCCCAATAACTGTGACTGAATTATTCAAGTAGAGAACTACTCCATATCCATGTCGCCCCCGGTGACGCCAAGCAGCCACAGGACGGCTTCTTTCTTGTAGCGGCGATCTCCGCGGGAGTTAATTCTAATGGCAGGGAGCTTGCCACGTTTGCCCCAGCGCTTAATGGTCAAAGGAGAAACGCGGAGTAGGTCTGCAACTTCTCGAACTGTGAGCAGGTCTGGCAAGTTGTTGATGTCCAGTTTGGTGGCATCGTCAGCTCGGCCAGTTTTTTTGTCATCGGCTCCGGCAGCAGGTTGGTTGATCAGGGATTGGTCGGTCATAGGTGTTCCTTTCTGAAGAACTAGGAGTACGAGTTAACGTACACAAACAAACGCTTTCTATGTATTAAAAGTAGCAGAGTGTGAACAACTGGGTCAAGGGGCAAATTGAGCTAGTTTGAGTGTGTTTTATGCCTGGATTTCCTCGAGAAGTAGGTGAGATAAAATTGGTCACTTACACTAAGTGAGGGTAGACTTATCCACATAAACAGCTTATAATAATTTGTTACACAGCCTATAAAATATGGATGTGGAAAAGACAAAACGTACTTGAGATAAAAGAAGAAAATACCCACGATTCGGGTAAATTTAGTTAAGGAATAGTATGCCAATTGAGTTTGTCCCATATGAATATCCTCCCCTAATTCAAACAACTCTTGATGCTATGGATGCAAAACAAGCAGAGTTGAGGCGACTTCAACAACTTGTTAATGATCTGAAAGATTTCTTTTATTTACTTTCCATTGCTGATGGAGTTACTACTGACAATATGCGGCTATATAATAGTTATATAGATGAATTATATTTGTTGACTTATGACAATTTGGACAAATCTACAAGGCTAAAGGCACTGGAAAAAGAAGCGCGCATGATAATCCAACGTCGCGGTTTGAATTTGAATTGGTAATCCGCACTAGGGCACGAATAAGTCAGAATCACTCAGAGTAGCAGCATTTATTTGGTCTACAGCTGTCTGAAGCAGATCGCTGGCCGACCGTTCAGATCCCATTTCACCAAGTTTGTGCTGAAATGCTCCCATTAAATCATCGCGAAAACTGACTTGGATTGTTTGCTCATCTGAAGATTTAGTATCAACTGTTTCGCCATCACTATTTACTTTCATGCCACCAGTGATCAATCCATAAAACTCAATAAACCTCTGCGGTCCTAATTTTTCATAAATGTAACAAAAAATACATGCGCTCAGATCATATTGCTCTACACTTGTGAAAGGGGAGTCATACTCTGGCTGTCTTAAGTTGCGCTTGAATAAAGAAAATGCTTTTTGCACCGTGAGCGGTAGTTGGTAGGCTCGCTGTTCCCTAAGTAATTTTATAGCCGCCTTAAAGTCACCGCTCAGCTCTCGCATGGTGGCAAATGCCTCAGCTTGCACAAGTCCAGCATACTGTATAAACGGATCTAGCATGTGCGATAATTCGTGTTTTAATGTGTTGTCTGCCTCGGCTGTATTTAGCGAATGCGCACTGTCGGTAGCCGAGTTTTGCTGCGAACTGTGCGAAACAGCAAGTTTAAAGTCAGACGCATATCCTGTACTAGACGTCATCTGCATTAAATGGCTTCTTGCCGTTGTGAACGTACCACGCTTAGTTTGAATTGCCTCAGATGGTGAGAGGTCAAAAAACTCAAAAATTGTAATGGGTAGTTTTTTTGGCAAGGCCGAACGATTAAACTCATTCAGAAAATCTTTTACGTGTTTGATTGCGCTCAAGGGTGCATTCCAGGTTTTTTCAGGGAATGGCTGCGCATAGTCACCAATTGCATAATGTCTAACTTGGTTAAACCCATTCACTTTGAGCTCGCTAAATCTTATGGTGGTGTTGAGGCTTGCTAGGTGAGTAAGATAATTATCCACTTCTTGTTTGCAGTCTTCCATTAGCATTTCTCTAGCATCTTTGAGCTGTTTAAGATTTCCAAGAGGATTCTCAGGTCCTTTTTCTTCGATGCCAGCTAGCCTCAGATCCACCAAATTGTCGATCTCGATTTCCGGCCAGATGATTTTGAATAAGTATTTTGCCAGAAAAGAGCGAACTTCATGTTCGAGTATCAGATATCCCCTACGCAACTCAACATCGGCCGAATTATTGATCTTCCAACTCCACTCATTGAGTGTTGCAGGTATTACTTCGCCTGTGGCAGCATCCTGAATGGCCACCAGCTTCGAGTCTGCATCAAGGATTGGTCGATAGGGTGGCAGTGGAGCATTGATATCAACAGGTTCCTCAATTGGTGCCGAGTAGCTAAAGAAACCTGGATTTTCACTCATATTGATTCTGGCTAACTATACAACTTTTTCAAATTCGCGCAACAATTCGCGCCCCTCATCCAAAAACCCCGCCTGGTGGCGGGGTTTTCTTGTTCAAAATGCTTGCGCACTGAAGTGGAGAATCAAGTAAATTACTTGAGCTCAACCACACAGCCAGCCTCTTCGAGGGTTTTCTTGGCTGCTTCAGCATCGGCTTTCTTAGCTGCCTCAAGAACGGTCTTGGGGGTAGCTTCGACGAAGGCCTTGGCCTCACCCAAACCGAGTTCTGGCTTGAGGGTGCGGACGGCTTTGATGGCACCAATTTTGTTGGAACCAGCATCCTTGAGGATGACATCCCACTCTTCTTGCTCAGGAGCGGCTTCAGCTGCGGCTGCGGCTGGCATTGCGCCACCCATCATCATCGGAGCTGCGGCACTTACGCCGAATTCATCTTCGAGGGCCTTGACCAGCTCGGAGACTTCCATCAAAGAAAGCTCTTTGACAGCGTCAACTAATTTCTGAACTTTGGCTGAGAGCTTGACCTCAGCTTTTTGTGTGTCGTCTGACATGATTTTGTTCCTTTCTTTCTTGTCTACACAGTTCAACTACTTTGTACTAAGTGAAAACATAATTAGGCTGCTGGTGCTGCCTCAGGAGCGGCAGTAGGTGCGGTTGCTTCTGCAGCTGCGGCTGGCGCCTTGTCGGCGATAGCCTTGAGTACATAAACCAGGTCTCTTTGACCAGCCTTAAGGACATTGACCAAGCCGTATGCTGGGCCTTGGAGGCGGGCAATCAGCATACTGATCAGCTCTGCCTTGCCCGGGGTCTTGCTCAACTGCTCAACCTCGGCTGGCGAGAGGACGCGATCGTCCAAGAGACCTTGTTTGATGGTCAACTTCTCGGTTTCCTTGTGGAATTCAAACACGGCTTTGACGGCAGCGACTTCATCGGTGTTGGAGAGGACCAGGGCGTTCATGCCTTGGAGGGACTCGGTGAGTTTGCCCTTGCCTGCGGCGATGTCGATAAGGGTGTTTTTGGTGACGTAAAGTTGACCACCGGCGTTGGCCACAGCCCGGCGAAGTTTGACCTGGTCAGTGACGGTTGTACCAGCATAGTCCACCACGATCACGGACTTGGCCGACTCGAGCATGGTCTGGAGTTTCTTAATTTCTTCATGGTTTTTTTGACTCGGCATAGGTGCTTTCGGGTACAGTGATTAGTACGGTTGGCTATTACGTTTTGGACCAGACAAAAGGGGAGAAAACAAAGGAAAAGAGCGCGGAGCGCAAATGTTTTCATCCTCGGCGCGATTTATAGAGTTTGGCGAACCAGTCTCAAACACGCTGTCTAGGGACAATAGGAGGTATTATAGCACAGAAGCGACTAACGTCTAGACCTGGGCATCATAGGAAAACATCGCCTTAATTCACACTGGATTGGTTGTAGGCTACACACCGCCTACACATTGCCTTCTTGAGGGAAATTAGTATACTAACACCATACATGCAACTATCTTCGTACAAAATTAATCGCCAGGATTTTACCCAACTTCAACACGTGAGGTTGTGTGCAGATAAACGCGGTTAACAGAAGATAGTCAAAAAATGCACACAGCCTCCTTAAACCAAGGAGGCTTTTTGCTTCTCAAGGCATTGCGTAACGTATACGCACCTGGGCAGAGAAGCGAAACCAGGCGCAAGCCAGTGTGCGGAAAGGAGTAGTATGCGAGACGGCACGGTCGCTCTCCCATATAGTAAAAAAGCGTTGCAGGCGTTGGCTGAGACCCTCAAGATCCATCGAGAGCTCTTGTGGATTGATCCCACCACCAACTCGCTCACGATTAAGACTGTGACTGCCCAGAGTCAAAGTCAAGAAAATAGTTAGTCCACGATAGCCAGCTCACCACGTTTTGGTTAGTTTGACTATAAGTACTACAACGATCGCCGCCTTCGGCGGCTGATCAAAAAAAGCGCAGGAAGCAAATGCCCTGCGCTTTTTTGATATAACACACGGTCTAGAACTTGGCTAAAGATTGTGTAATATTGCAATCGTATTGCAAAATTACACAAAAGGTGTATTATTATCTAAATAATAAATTGGCAAAACTGTGTACATCAATAGAGCAATCAAGCAACAAGTTTTAGAGTTGAAAAAAGGATTTCCCGTCGTGGTTATTACCGGCCCAAGACAAGCGGGGAAAACTACCTTTTTACAACATAATTTCCCAAAAAATAAATACTTTAACCTAGAGGACCCGATCACCCTGCAAATTATTAAGGAAGATCCTGTCACTTTTTTCAGAGACAATCCTAAAGACATAATTATTGACGAAGTACAACGGTTTCCAGAGCTTTTATCCCATATTCAAGTATTAGTAGATAAAAGACAAGAAATGGGCAGCATTCTTTTAAGTGGGTCGCAAAACCTATTACTTTCAGAAAAAGTCTCACAGACCTTAGCAGGCAGAGCAGCTTACCAAACAGTATTGCCTTTAAGTTTTTCTGAATTAGAAAAAGCTAAGTTGCTTGGCAAAAATAGGTTTAGTCAAATTTTAAAAGGAGGATACCCTAGTATCTATACCCGTGATGTATCACCAAAAACATATTTTAAACAATATATCGCTACCTATGCAGAAAGAGACATTAGGCAGATTAGAAATATCAGCGAACTATCGCAGTTCCAAAAGTTTATGATTCTGCTTGCAGGCAGAGTGGGACAACTACTTAACGTTTCTTCACTCGCGACCGACACGGGCATTTCTCCAAACACTGCCGAAGACTGGATTTCTATTTTGGAAGCAAGTTATGTGGTCTATAGACTACAACCATTTTTTAAAAATGTAGGCAAAAGGTTAATAAAATCACCAAAACTATATTTTTACGATACTGGATTACTCACTACACTACTCAATATCCATGACAAAGAGATGCTTCAATCGCACTACCTAATAGGCAACATCTTTGAAAACTTCATTGTTTCCGAGTTTGTCAAAGGAACTAACAATAATCAAGTTTCCGCGCAGCTGTACTTTTTTAGAGATAGCCATGGCAATGAGGTAGACCTAATAATAGATATTGGGGATAGCCAAATACCAGTCGAAATAAAATCATCTGCGACTTACAATTCGGAATTTGCCAAGGGACTAAACAATTGGAACGAGATGGTCAAAGGAAAAACTGGATATGTAATCTATGGTGGAAGTGAAATAATTACAATTATGAATACTGTTGTCCTGCCATGGACTGATTTGGGCAAAGTACTTAAGTCATGAGAAGGTGAGATGTGTGTTAGATTTTAGTCTTATGATATAATTGCATCAACATGCCTTAACCGGCTAGCAAAGCAGTATGCGCCTTCTTTTTTCCACCACCACCACCTCAACTACCATCCCGTGTCGGGAGTGAGTTGGCGTGGTCAGCACAGCGCACAACATCCTCCCACACGGGAGGATTTTTTGTATAAAACCTGGTAATATCACCAATAGCAGACAAAATAAAAGAAACAACCACTATGTCCAAATCATCACCACTTAAACACAATCACGATAGCGCAGAGTATCTCAGCAATCTGCGTCACTCCGCCGCCCACTTGCTCGCCGCCGCCGTCATGGATCTGTGGCCGGATACCAAGCGCACCATCGGCCCCAGTATTGAAGATGGTTTTTACTTTGACTTTGAGTTCAGCGCGCCAATTTCCGAAAACGATCTGCCAGCAATTGAAGCCAAAATGCATGAGCTGGTTAAATCTTGGACATCATTTGAGCGTCAAGAGCTTTCGGTCGCCCAGCTCAAGAAGCTTTACCCTGAAAACCAGTACAAGCATGAGCTGATTGACGAATTTGCAGCCGACGGCCAAGTTCTGACCTATTACCAATCTGGAGACTACGGCGATCTGTGTCGGGGTGGCCATGTGGATGACCCAGCCTCAGAGCTAGAACACTTCAAACTGCTCTCAGTCGCTGGTGCATACTGGCGGGGTGATGAGCACAACACCATGTTGACTCGCATTTACGGTACGGCTTTTGCCCGCGCCGCTGAGCTTGACGAACACCTCCGTCAGCGCGAGGAAGCCAAGCTCCGCGATCATCGCAAACTTGGCCAGGACTTGGATCTGTTTTTTGTGGACGAGATGGTGGGCAAGGGCCTGATCATGTGGCTGCCCAAGGGCCAGGTTATCAAGGACGAGATTGAAAAATTGGTCAAGGAAAAAGAAGCTGCAGCTGGATACCTGCGAGTGGCCACGCCGCACATTGCCCGCGAAGAGCTGTACTTAACTTCTGGACACTTGCCATACTACAAAGACAGCATGTACCCGCCCATGGCTATGGACGATGGCGACTACTACCTCAAGGCCATGAACTGCCCGCACCATCATCGGATTTATCTGCATAAGCCTCATAGTTACCGCGAGCTGCCCCTGCGCCTGGCCGAGTACGGCACTTGTTACCGCAACGAGCTGTCTGGAACGCTGGCAGGACTATTGCGCGTCCGCGGCTTGGCCATGAATGATGCACACATGTACTGTCGCAAAGATCAAATCAAAGATGAGTTCAAGGGAGTTCTACAACTGACCATGGATTATTTCCAGATTTTTGGCCTGCAAAACTACTGGTTCCGCTTGTCCAAATGGTCGCCAGAGCACACCGACAAGTACATTAACGAGCCAGAAAATTGGAAGTTCTCAGAGCAAGTTTTGCGCGAAGTTCTCGAGGAAATGAAAGTGCCGTTTGTGGAAGCCGACGACGAAGCCGCGTTCTACGGTCCCAAAGTGGACGTCCAGTTCAAGTCGGTGATTGGTCGGGAAGAAACCATGTCCACCATTCAGCTGGACTTTTTGGCCAAAGCACGTTTTGGGCTAGCCTACACCGATGAAAACGGTCAGGAAAACCACGAAGTCTTCGTTATCCACCGCGCACCCCTGTCGGTCCACGAGCGGTTTATGGCGTTCCTGATAGAGCACTATGCGGGCAAGTTCCCGGTGTGGTTGTCACCAGTTCAGGTCAAAGTCTTGCCAATTTCTGATGTCAAACATTCAGAGTACGCCCACCAGGTGGCGGACGCGCTGCGCGCCGCAGGCGCGCGAGTAGAGGTGGACGACCGCTCAGAGCGACTGTCGGCCAAGATTCGCGATGCTCAACTAGAGAAAGTGCCCTACATGGCGGTCGTGGGTGACAAAGAAAAAGACGCCCAGAGTGTGGCGCTGCGTCACCGCGATGGCGCCGAGCAAGAAGTTGTCACGGTGGAGGAGTTGGCGGATAGACTCAAAAAAGAGATTGAGGAGCGTACATAAAACGCATCTCAATATGATACAATAAATATAGTTTAATATACTTTTGTATCTATCATGGAAAAAGTTCACCCGCCGACCATTTTTAAGCAGGTTTTAAAACAGGCTGACTCTCTAGAGCCGAAGCCAGTTCTCAAAGTTGAAGATCCCGACGCTTGGACAGAACCATTAGAGTTATTGCTGAGTGGCGGCAATGAGAGAGAGTTTGGCAGTCGAATTCTTTCTCATCTTAAAGAAATTAAACAACCAGAGCTCCAACAGCTCATCGGTAAGATAACTCTTGCTCAGAAAAAATATAAGAACTCGATAAAAAGACTACTTAATCGCAAGAATAATAACGGATGGAGAACTATCGAAATTGAAGCGAGCAAACGTTATCAAGCTCTAGTTGTACCTGAAATTAACAACCTCAAAAAAAACCTCCAAAAAATGGAGTACAAAGATGCTCCCTTCGTAGCAATGAAAACAATCCTCAATAGGGATTTACCTCCAACCTTTTTGCAAAGTTTGGTGCAGGCGGGAATTCTTGAAGATGGGCAGTTTCAAGACACTGTGCTTGAAAACTTTATGAGTGCTGGAAGAAAATGGCATGCAGGAGTTTCCACAGTCTGGTTGGCTGAGCATCAAAACTCGGACCCAACAGTCATAGGTATTTATATTGAGGCCCTGGGCAGTTTTGTATTGTTGGAGCCGAATTCTGACTTCTTTTCCATAACGCATTTTGATAACTCCAAACTGAAGTCAATAGATGCATTTAACTGGCCTGGTAGACTGGATGCCGCTGGATGGCATGATCCTGAGACCAAGCTGCTTGGTGATTTAAAAATCACTCGCGAGCAGGTAAAGAAAGTGATTTTTGGGCAGGCAATAATTTTAACGGGTCAAATTAAGTTTAACGACCATAACTCTAACCCCCTATCAAGCCGTAGATATCCCTGGCACTGGTTAAATGTAGAATACTTTGTCGATTTTACTCAAGCTTCGGCGCAACTTATCGGAGTTAGGTTAAATGCAATCAATGTGAATGATCATGAGCATGGCAATGAATCACCAGATTTAACCCTTTATGATCAATCGATGGCTGATCAGGCTGATATGCAGGAAATGATGAATAATGGTCAACTTCAGTTTAAATTTTCATCGCTTACATATAAGAATGGAAATACTGTTTTTAGTGGTGATGAGTCAACGCACTCATTGCCGTTCACAATGCCCTTAGATGTACTGCAGGGTAATTTGCTCGCTCCACTTAAAGCAAAACGCAGCTTCCGTCCCGAAGATGAAGAATTAGGGGCTGATGCGTTTCCATTCCCGCTGCAGGTTGTTGCGAAGCGATAATAATAAAGCAATATTCTTTTTTCTACAGTTCTTGTCAGCTTTCTTGTTTATAGTTCACAGTAGGTTGATGGAGTAGGATTAGCGCACCTGTTGACGGTATGCAGTATGCAGTATTACCATAGGAGTTATGAAAATGACTAGAATGTCTATAACCTTGCCAGTATCTCTTCAGAATGAACTCATTACTGAAGCTCGAATTGAGGGCAAATCCTTATCTGAGTTTGTTCGTGATTTTATGGAAATACAGTTAGAAAAACGAGCTAAAGCCAAAAGACTCCTTTCGTATAAAGCAGTTGAGAGCATGATCGGAGTTATTAAAGATGGGACAACTGATACCTCTCAAAAAATAGATGAAATTTTATACGGTGAAAATGGAGCTTGGAGAGGCGACAATGCCAATGAAGATTGATTACGATCTTTTTATTGATAGCGACGCATTTATTGGGCTAAATTATGAGTTTGATGTTCACCATCTTAAATCTGTAGAATTGTTCATGAAGGCTGCGCAACTGGATCTGCGCATGGTGACCAGCAACTTGGTTATCATTGAAACAGCGACTGTACTGAGTAATCGAAGTGGTCAAATCGCTGCCAATTTTTTTCTACAAAGTATCAAATCATTCGAGCAAGTCTTCGTAGATCAGGACATGTATCGCCAGGCTTTGAATCTTTTTTCTCAACAGAAAAGTCGGGGATCAAGCGTGGTGGATTGCGCAAACGTAACCGTCATGAAAAAGTACAGCATACCATCAATTTTGAGTTTTGATAAAGCATACAAAAAACAGTATGGGCTGCAATTTTTTGAATAGACGTGGCTTGTCTTCTTCTACTTCGCCTGGGTCACATCCACTCGTACGCCTGGGCCCATGCTGGCCGAGACAGTCAAGCGTTGCAACTTCAAGCCGCAAGCGGAGATGAGAGCCTGGAGGTTTTCTACCAGTTCTTTGGTCTCCATGGAAACTTTGCCCAGCTTAACGTGGAAGACGGGCATCTTGCGCTGAGTCTTGATGGTTTCCTTGCCGGTGGCGAATTCTTTGAGTTTCGCCTCAGGGTTGGGTGTGAGAGTGCCATTCTTCGGGTTGGGCATCAGGCCTTTGGGTCCGAGCACGCGAGCGAGTTTGGCGAGCTTAGGCATGTACTCAGGTGCGCTCAAAAGGACGTCAAATTCAATCTTTCCTGCTTCGATATCTTTGAGCAAGGCATCATTGACCACAGCCACTCTGCGAGCAGCGCCAGTGGTGTGGGGGAAGATCATGTCGCAGACATCACCTTCTTCACGAACTAGGCCATCGGCAGTAATGGTGCCATCAAACTTGGAGTAGGACAATTTTTTGGCCAGCTCAATTGCGGCGAAAGCGTCGTAAGTCCGTGTGCGGTCAACTTGGGCGCGTGCAGCGTTGTACTTTTTGCTGTGACGGGCGCCAACTTTGTTTTGCTTTTTGGGGGTAGCGACAACTTGCGCATCAACCTCTGAGGTTTGAGCACCATCAGCAACTACGGTTTCCTCTGGCTGAACTTGATCAGGACTCTGATCTTTAACTATTTTAACTTTGTCGGTGTTGGCCGACATATCAACGTTGCGTTTGCTTGCCATATGTTTATCTCCTTGGTGACCTTTGGTTGGTCATCAGTAACTAACGAATAACTAATATTACTCGACCTTGACGCCCATACTACTGGCAGTGCCGGCGACCGAGCGCATGGCAGCTTCCAGGTTGGTAGTGTTGAGATCGGTCATTTTTTCGGTAGCAATTTCTTTCACTTGCTCTTGGGTGAGGGTGCCAACAGTGGCGCGGCCGGTAGTTGCACCGCCCTTTTGTAGCTTGAGTTTCTGTCTAATCATGGCTGAGGTGGGGGGCAACTTGAGGACAAATGAGAAACTGCGGTCGGCGTAAACGGTGATTTCAGCAGGAATGATTTGACCACGCTTGTCTGAGGTCTTGTCATTGTACTGCTTGATGAAGTCCATCATGTTGATACCGGTCTGACCGAGAATAGGTCCGACTGGAGGCGCGGGAGTGGCAGCGCCAGCTGGCAGGTTCAGCTTGAGGATGGTTTGTATTTTTTTTGCCATGTGTATGTTCCTATGGTGTCACGATTGAAGCAGTCGTGACGGTTGTTGTGCGTAACAGAGCGTGAATTATACCTTCTTGACCTGTAAAAAGTCCAGAGTCACCGGAGTTTCGCGCCCGAAGATGTTGACCAAGACTTCAACTTGACCTTTTTCTTCATTGATTGCGCTGACGGTGCCGAGGAAGTCATTGAACGGACCATCCACGATGCGAACGGCTTCACCATCGACAAAGTCCGCCTTGTATTGAGGTGCGGATTGAGCTGAGTACTTGAGGATAGCCTCAACCTCGTGCTTGGGGAGGGCGGTCGGTTTGTTGCCAATGCCTACAAATCCAGTGATGCCTTGGGTGGTGCGAACTGCCAACCAAGAGTCGTCAGTCAATTCCATCTGGACCATCATGTAGCCAGGGAAGATTTTTTCATTGACAGTTTTACGTTGGCCGCGCTTGATTTGAATCTTTTCTTGAGTGGGGATGAGCACAGCAATGATTTTGTCGGTCAGGTTGAGGGTTTCCGCGCGCTGTTTGAGCGTCTCAGCCACCTTGTTTTCGTGTCCGGAGTAAGTGTGGACCACGTACCAGCGGGCTTTTTTGTTATCTGCCTCAGAAATGGCGATCAAATTGGGCGTGGATACCTTGACCTCCTGAATTTCGGGAGGGGTAAGTGGCTGTTGTGTCTGTTGGTCGTCTGACATGATCAAAACTCCTGTGGCGTTTGCCATTTACTACAAAATGATTCCTAGTAGGCGTTCAAAAAGAAAGTCTAACAGGCCGATATACAGTCCCACACCCACGCTGGTAACCACCACCAGGGTAGTCATCATAATGGTTTGTTCTCTGGATGGCCAAGAAACTTTGTGGATTTCCTGTGTCACTTCGCGAACGTATTTGGTTGGGCTGACCATAAGCAAGGTATTGTAGCAGAGACAACTTGAAAAGGGAATGGGCTAGCGGTGGGGCGAGAGATTGCCGTAAGCGTCCTTGACTGCGATATAAGCACTAGCGACTTGTTGTTGGGCGTTGGTTAAGTTCCCTGGCTGATTCCATGGTTTATTTCTGATTAATGCTTCTAGCGCATGAATAGCCCCTAAAAGTTGCTGTTGAACTGCCTCGCGCTTGTTGGGCACCTCTTTGGTCTTGTAAAAAAGCTCTTCGCCTATGAAACTGCGCGATGCCTCATATTTTCTAGGGTCATTTTTTTTAGCCTCCAGCCAGTCATGAAGTGAATCAAGCGGTAAGAGTGGAAGCAAATTCGGAAATAGTTGGGCCATATCTCTAGATTCAACTAGCATGTCGAGCCCTGTCTGGAAAAGTACTTGATCTTGATTCAGGTACTTAGCTAACTTCACTGCATTGAAGCCGGAATCAACAACCGATCTTATGGTGGTAGTATTTTCACTATTAAAAAGCGCTAAAATGAGTCGTTGTGCAAGAAAAGAATCCGATAAGTTGTCAATTTTTTCATATATCCATACTAAATGTTCCGGCCTCATTTCATCTAGAGGAGATGGACTTGTTTCATATTTACATGCAGCGACCAAGGACTGGGCAGCTTGAATTGCGGTTCTATCAACAAATTCTTTTTGAACATGCTCAATTGAAAGTTGTGTTAATAGCCTGAGTGCTTTTGCGGCAGATTTCGCCAAGTTACCATCAATTGTTTGAGTGCCATCGGGATTGGCAAGAAAATAAATAATTAAATCACGGATTAACTCTACTCTAAACTCGATTGATTCAAGTTCTGGTGGTTTTTCATTGAGTCGAACTCTGAGGGCTGTTTCATCAGGACTTACTGTCACTTGTTTTTTCAACAAGTCGACTATTTCATCTATCTTATCGATTGAAACTTGATGACCTTGTAAGTCTTTCTTTTGCGCGGCCGTATTGATTGCATTCAAAAAATATTTTGAATCGTATTTGTACCTGGGCATGGCTAATGCAAGTCCATTTAGTTCATCGCCCGGAGTTTCCAGTAAGAGTTCAATAATCTTATCAAAAAACGCGGGAATTGCTTCCCTCAAGGTGTCATTATTCATGCGCACTTCTTTAATAACCATGGCTTCAAAGACGCTCCTTGTTTGGGGAGTCATTGTGGGCAAAGACGAACCGATTACTCTTGCATAACTGCGGTTGAACTGAGCAGAAAGTTTTTCTGGTGCTGAAAATTGAATTTCTCTTAAGCATTTTGATGCCGCTTCAGAAATGTTTCTATTTTGAGAATTAAGAGCTATATTGCCGATTACCTCGTACATTTCTTTGGACAATAGCTCTCTTCTGAGAGTGCCATCAATTGCTTGGATTCCCCCATCTTCAGGCAGTGGTGCGTGCCAGTTAAGAAATGCGTCTGGACCGTAAATAGATCCAACCATTTTGAAAAATTTTTCAAGTTGTGTCAATGCCTGAACAATCTTTGGTACAAATTCGCTTGCGTTTTCTTTATTGTTAAGAAGAGGAAGTAATTCAGTAAGTGTTAAAGTTAGGCTGGTTGTGGGTACTTTGCTGAGTACGACATCAAGAAGAGCATGCCTGTTATCAGGCTCACGACCTGAAAAACGCTGAGTTATTCTTATGGGCGTAAAGTCTTTTGTAGATCCTTCATTTAGTAAGTCGTTCACTCTCTTTAGTTGTGCTGTCCCAGAATCAAGTTTAAGGGAAATATCGGTCTGACTTTCCCCTTTATCCAACATTACTTTGACTCTTGAATTATTGCTAGACTCGAGCCGTTTAAAAATTATTTCACGGTATTTTTTATCTGTGATCCATTCTATCAATTTGACAATGTTTGTAACTGCGCCCGACACAGGAAAAGCACTTTTTCTCTCGTTTTCTGGCTGTGGTCCAGGTATTTCTTGCATCATCATACCCTAAAATTATGATGCCTAGGTTGTGTGAAGTAAAGAGCGGAAAGGCTGGTCTTATCTAGTCAAAGCTTTTGAAAGCGAAAAGTTTGCTAAAAAACCAAGACCAAAGGACTTTTGAATCGCGAGGCCAGCAAAAATCATGGTTCAATCGGAAGAGTCTCACGAGATTTATTATCTCCAGGTTTGGCAGCATTGGCATCCGCTGCGGTTAGTTTAGTAACCACCTCATTTAGCACTCTCTGCGTTTCTTGAAGATCTTGGCCAGGGACATTTGTTTGAAAATTATTAATTAAAACCTTTGCTAACTTATGAGTTTTTGCAACCTCTTCTCTAAGAATTGGTATAGCTTCAATGCTCTTAAACTTCTCAACCTCAACTTTTGCTTGCAATAACGTTTTCCGCTGAGAAGCCTGGGCTGGATCACCAGTCATCCAGTCATATAAAAACTCATCTGGCAGAAAGTTGAATGCATCAGCGTACTGAGATCGTCCAATGATGGCGTCAAGAATTGTGTTTAGCCTTGACGCTTTTCCTCGCGCGGGTTCTCCCACAATGATTCTTTTGATGATGTCTGCAAGGTGGCTGGGATGTAGGAACTTTCTAACCTCATTTGACAGACGGTCATTTCTCAGGTGTGTAAACAAAAAGGCCAACAAACTTAATTGGCGATCTGCAGTTAGGTTTGTTGCCTGCTCACATAGCTTGACAAACATCTGCAAACCATATGCTTGAAATGTTTCATCTGCCTCATGAATAGTATCAAGCCCCGGACTTAAATTTGACTGAACCAAGGCAAATAAATCAAATAGTAAATTAACATTATCAATAGCTATCTGTTTTGGGACAGGTTGGTCTCCAACTTCAACTATTGTTTGAGCGACATGGGCGATTTTGACATAAGCAGGGACAACCAGCTTATCTGCTGTAGTTAGGCCTTGATTAGCTCTGTTGATTAGGTTTTTGGGACCGCAGATAAAGTTGACAAAAAATTCTGTGACCAAGCGCAAACGTTCGTGGATATCATAGGGCACTACGGTGTCAAGTTGTTTTATTTCTGTTTCAAGATTACTAAGTTTGTTTATAACAATATTAATAATTTCAACTTGCTTATCTTCAGGCAAAGTTGCAAAAAGTTCCCGCGTAGTGCGCATAAGTAAATCAAATGGCTGGACGCTTCTGAATCCTACAAAAGCAGCTTGGTTGCAAGCTTGGACATTTTCCATATCCAGCACCACCGAAATTAGGTTTAGTGAAAGCGCCTGAGGTAGTAGAGGATGAAGCAAGCGCTGATGAGTACTATCTTCATTAATTGTTAGGCAGGAAGCGACGCAATTTGGGTCTATTTGGGCGACGTGGTCTCCGGAAAATAAGCCCCATGTTATGGTAGAGCAGCGTTTGGCCATAAAGTTTTTATCAACATCGGGATTGGAGGGGGCCAACCTAATATACTCAAGCAAGCAAAGTGCGACGTCCTTTTTTATCTTGGGAAAATCATCTGCTTCTGCCATAACCTGGCAGAGCAAATCGAAGGTGATCGGGCTGAAAAGTTCATTTTTGAGGGCAATCTTGTTAGGAGCAGTAGCATCTTTAGTTGGCCAACAAGATTGAATCTCTGGATTGGCATGAAGAGGACTGATCATATGGAGGGTCGCAGCAAGGTTCGAGAGTGAAAAGTCGTACTTAGCCAGGTTATTTTTCTGAATGTCATTCAGATTTTTTGGATCAGAATTTTCCTGTAACCAGCCGATCAATTCACTCAAGTACGGCTCAATTCCAATAGCCGGTGCTTCAGTCATGGTAGAAATAAATTTGGTATAAGACTCGCGGGATTTTGTATCAAGTTTTTTAATCTGTGTGAACACAAAAAATTTTGTCAGCACATCAAGTAAATTTTTAAGCTGCTTTACAGTTGTGGCACTGCCTTTTTCTTTTGGGTGGAAAAGTTCTTGTCCTGCAGGGAAATTTAAAAAAATTGATTCAAAGGGACTATTTCTGGACTTTGGTTGAGTATCCACATCAACATTTGAATTGGATGAACCACCACTAGTAGCTGCATTATGAGAAATTTTTGTAAACAAGTCTTTAAGCATGTCAACGTCATCCAACTACGCCCCCGGAGCAGACACGCCTTTTTCTTTAATTCTAGCTAACATACTTGAGCCAGCGGGCTGGGCAACCGGCTGAGCCTGACCAACGGTAGTAGGAGTCGCGGCTGAAACTGCGGGAATTGCTGGAGAATATGGCTGCGCAGCTGGTGCTGTCGTGCCCTGTGGCGGAACCGATGTCGGTGGAGTCGTAATTTCGGCGGGATTGGGCACTACAATTTTGGGTACAACTGCACCAGAAAAATGGGTGGCCCCGGGTGCGGTAGAGGGCTGCAGCGTGGGCGCAATTGACGATCCTTGCGTCAGTGGTGCGCCGAAGTTTGCAGGTGTAGTCGATTTTACTGGGTTAATTGGTGTAACCGGTCGCTCAGGAGTGGGTGGAGTAGGAGGCGGACCTTTTTTCTTGAATCGACTTAAAACGCCCCAAAGCAAACTCAAAAGCAGTAGTCCCACGCCAGCGGCGATGACGACCATAGCCAACTTGCCAGTCTCGCCCGCGAACGTTTTGATTTGTTCAAGCAAGCTTGGCTGAGGAGCAGTTTCTAAGTCTTGAGGCTCTGCCAGCTCTTGCCACTGAGCCGGAGGCGTCTGCACTACGGGTTGGGCGGACACGGTTGCGGTGGGCATGGGACTTGGCTGAGCACTGCTGGTGGCGGTACTGGCGCCTGCGTCTGAGGTGCCACCCTTGGTCTGAGAGTAGGCAGAACTGACTGTGGTTGTGGTAGCTGCAACACAAGTGCTACTGCTTGGATTGGTGGCTAATCTACATGCACCAGAGTAACAGCGCAGATTTATTCCACAGTCTTTATTACTTGAGCAAGTCTGATTGCAACTCTTAATCACGGCTTGTTGTTGAGCAGTACTAGGGTTAGCGCAGGAGGAACTAGTGACGTTGGAAGGATTGCGACAACTGCCTTCCCAGCAAATGTTTTGACCAGAACACTGCGAAGTGAAACTGCAGGTGCTGTTGCAGCTCAAACTACCAGACGCTGGCGCATTGCATGACTCGCTGGAGGGGAAGGTGACCAGACGGCAGCGCTTGCCCGAACCGGTGTCATAACAACGATGGTTGATGGGACACTGTTCATTGAGGCTGCAAGTATCATTGCAACTTAGTTTGGAGGTGCCGCCTGTGCTTTGATATGTGTAGGTGGCTGATCTGCTGTTGTTAGATTCGTTAGTTTCAGCATATTCATTACTTGGGTCAACCGTCACCGTGAAAGTATTGGATTCCACAGCGGTGAAAGTCACGTTATTGAAGTAGGTGATCATACCCTCGCTATTTTTAGCAATCTGCTCGTATGGAATTGTGTTGGTGATAGCGGTGTCAGTTTTGCCATTAATCACCAGTTGAACCTTGATCGGCCCAGTACTAGTTGCATCTTTGAACACGTTCTGTACTCCTGCACCAATAGTGGTGCGGTACTGGGTGCCTGGTTTGAGCGCATTCGCAGCTACACCCTGCGGACTAGCGTCTGTCGTGGAAAAGGTGGAGACGGGGCTATTGGAGTTAATGAATAAATCATCAACTGGCAAAAAGGCTTTGAGAGTAAAGTTGGTTAGGGTCACAGTCGCCGAACCATTTCGGCTTACCGATAGGGTATTTACGCCAGACGCGCTGAACGCTTGGCCGGTGGCGGCAGCTAATTTTTTACCTGCTCCCGGACCGGTGGCGATGACGGGGTCGGAGGCAAAGATCCAATCTCCTGGATTTTTGCCGTTATAGACTCGTAGCTCTCTTATCTCCCAGCCATTGTTTACCTTGTAGGCATACATAAACATGCGCATTTCTAAGTCATTTTGCATCCATACTGCCTCGAGTGTGGTATATCCATCAGTCAATCCATTTTGCTGATCAGAACCCACCCTGACAGAAGCGTTGGGGACAAAGGTCTGGCCATTGGTAGTGATGAAAAAATCATCGGCCATCAGTGAGACATAGCCAGTATTCCAGTTGATCGGGTTTTTACCAACTTCCACAGGCTTGACCAATTTAAGCGAATAGCTCACAGAGCCAATGGGTTGCATGCCATTGGATACTGCTGCGCCCAAAGTGCCCCCGCCACCACCAACACGGACGGCTGCAAAGGTGTTTTCATCGTCAAAGCTGAGTGACATAGCACCTTCAGCAGTGGGTTGAAAAGCTAAAGAAAATAACTTGGTGGGGGTAGTAGTAACAAAAGTGGAGCCTGGTGTTTTGGGTACTAGATTAATGGAAATTAAATATCCGTCTGCAACCTGTTGAATTTCTGCACGGGCGCTTTGAAGTTGTGTGCTGGGTTCAAGAGTAATTTCTGGCGCTGCCTCCAGAGTAGGGGCAACCATGTTGAATACATATTGAATGGTTTCCACTTGCCTATTGGCAGTATTCATCAAGAAATCAACGCTAACCGGTTGCTTTAGCGCCTGGTTGTACACAAGCTGTGTACCTGGAGTTGGCGCAAACGTAGTACTGACTGGCGCTTCGTCATTGGCCGCCTGACTCCTGTCCTCAGTGGTTTGCTGCAGAGGTGCCTGAATAAAAAAGAGGCCGACTATGCCAGAGACAACCAGCATAAATCCGAGCATGGTGGCCAAACTTCCCATTTGCGAACGGACGCGATCAAAAGCGGTTGACAAGGTGTGGCCAAAGCTGGCGGATGTGTGTGACATAGGGTACTAAACACTATACTACATTCACCGTGGGGGATGCTAGAATAGGAACACATCTCGCGTCAATTTGATGCTCTAGTACAAAGTATGGAGTTAACCATGTCTGAAACACGAGTTCGCAAAGCTATAGTCACCGATGCAGGATTTGCCAGTCGGTATTTACCTATCACCAAGACTGTGCCCAAAGCCATGCTGCCATTTGGCAACCGACCAGTCATGCAACTTATTGTAGAAGAGTGCGCCGAAGCGGGCGTAAGCGAGATCATTATTGTGGCCACCCCAGAGGGCAAGCCAATTTACGAAGATTACTTTAACAACAACGTCAACCGCATCCGCAAACAACTGGCTGCTCAAGGTAAGGAAGATCGCTACGAACCAGTGCAACATGTTTTGGACTTTCCTAAAATCGTTGTTATCACCCAAGACCCAAGTTTGCCATATGGCAATGGTTCACCGGTAGCCTCCGCACTTAAATTTGTAGAAGGAGAAGAGGCGTTTTTGGTTCTCTATAGTGATGACGTGGTTTTTGGCACCCCAGGCGACGCCAAGGTGATGGTTGATCTATACGAACAAAACCCAACAGTTGCTGGTATTATCATGTCTCAAGAAGTTAGCCCGGACGTGGTGGACAAGTATGGAATCATTAGCTTTAAGCCCGGATCTGAGACTGACCTAGACAATATTATTGAGAAACCAGACCGCGGGACTGAACCATCGCGCTTGGCTTCGTACGGACGTTACTTGCTCACGCCGCGTATTTTTAACCATCTGGCTGTGAATAACACGGGCAAGGATGGTGAGCTGTGGACGGTAGATGCCATTACCCGCATAGCCAAAGAGGAGCGAGTGTTGGTAGCCCGGACTAAAGGTGAGTGGATGACCACCGGTGATCCTGAGAATTATTTCCGCGCTCATCTCAAGTTCGTGGTGGACCAAGAACCGTATGGTTCAAAAGTCCAAGGTTGGGTAGAGGAGTTTGAGAGGTAGGGGAAGAAGTAAAAATGGGAGCGGCTGGCTAGACTTCAGCTAGGTTCTCATTATCGGCGACAGTTTCAAATATAACCTTTTTTGACAAGGCTGAAATGATGCTAGCTCCTGCTGTGGTTGCAATTAGCCTCAACATGAATTGTGTATAGTCATTGATAGGCATGTCTAATGCCATGGTAATGTTATCAAACAGGGCTTTGTAGGACCCTTCATATCCCGATTTTTGTAGTAACTGCGTGGCGAGATAGGCAAGTGCAAGTATGTGAACAATGTTTATTTTGAAATCAACAGATGTCTGCATTTTGTTCGGATCGTACTGTTGTTCTACACTATTTGTTTTTAAAGATGATGCAAGGGCATCAACTAGGAAAGGGGGTAGTCCTAGTGCTCGCGCAACATTGACTAAAGAACCATCAAAAAACTTCCGGAATTCAACTCTCCAAAGCTTTAGCAAAGCTTCTTGGGTGGCTTTTTCCTGTTTCTGGAAACGGATCATGAAATCTAATGTCTGTTGAAATTCGAGCATAATAACGGATATTATATACTATGGGCCTTGCGAGTCAACGGGTTACGGGCTCAACCTATTTCCCCCTCCCCAAACCGACCATTTTTTGCTATATTCAAACCATAGAACACGCTCTTTAACAGCCGTGTATGAGAGGCAAATATAATTTCCTCAACGCCTTGTGTAAGGGCTCATGCGCGTCCAGTTAGTCCGTGGACTAGCCGGCGTTCTGCCCACTTTTTATACAGGGGGAAACATTGCCTCTCATACACGGGGGTTATAGGCTTTTTTAGTTCTCTCAACTCATTAGTCTTCACTATCTGTTTGTCTTGTGCGTGTGGTAAAATGCAACGTTCGTAGTTACAATATGTACGAGCCGCGCCCAGGTGGTACAGTGGCAGCACGCTTTCTTGGTAAGAAAGAGGTCGAGGGTCCGATTCCCTCCCTGGGCTCAACAGCGGTAGACGCGCACAAGATGTGTCTCGCTGAATTTTCGCCAGGTTACCCAAGTGGTCAACGGGGGCAGACTGTAAATCTGCTGGCAATAGCCTACGTAGGTTCGAACCCTACACCTGGCACAAATGAGTGCAATTCGCCCCTGCAGGGCTGTATTTTTTCTCTTGTCAGACCTCATTTTTTTTGTTAGTTTCTAGTTTGTAGCTGTGGAACGCAGTGAAAATCTGCGACTGTGCCGCAACGGTGATGAGAGTTTGTGCGTTTGATCAAAAATGCCACTTTTCAGAGTCCGATCTTCAGCTCACCAGTAATGGGTCGACGAGCATCGAAAGTTTTGGCGAATTTATAGATGCTCCTTGAGTGCACTCTCCGTGCCGCTCTGGGAGCTTTTTTATTTCCCACCCACTTTCACCGCGTTGACGTACTAAAGAAAGGAGTGTCTATGGTAGGCGCCCGTATAGAAGGTGAAGTGACTGCAACTCGGGTGGTGACCCCGGGAATGGAGTCGGCCAAGCGCGTTTTTGGCCACGAGTTGGCGATGCCCGTTCATTTGCAGGCAAGCCTGCAATGGTTACGCGCACTTTTGCCCTCCAGATCTGACCTAGCCGGTGACGAGTATCCCGCGGAGCTGAGAGACTTAGCCAAAACCGCCTGGGCTGAGCTGGGGGAGT
>CAZSHY010000011.1:0-475 GCA_964607125.1 uncultured Pseudomonadales bacterium
CCTGAGGTTCTGCGCAAGCTTTACGCTTCAGCTAGCAAGGCTCGCCAATTTGGCGAACCCTATCCACGCGTTTCAATGGCGAGCGAACTAGCCAACGATCCTTTCGTGGGCCCCTATTTGTCCGATGCACCATATAGTCAGGGTTGGTACTTGAGTCAATATACGCACGACAAGGGTATTAATGATCAAATCATTAAATACTATGAAGACGCACTCAATGCATTGGCATTGGGCAAGCCCATCGACGACGTGGTCGAGACCGTAGACCAGGGTGTGCCCCAGGTGCTTAGGCAGTACTCAGCCAAATAATTTTGACTATAATAGCGCCATGGTTAGCATCAAGAATTTGTCGACGTCGATTGTTTTGACCCTTGGTTACGCGCAGCAATTTTCTTTCCCACTTACATTTGCCGAACTGCACACGCGCCTAATTGGCCTGCGCGTCTCGCCCTCGCTGGTCGCTCGGGCTCTTGCT
>CAZSHY010000011.1:485-13889 GCA_964607125.1 uncultured Pseudomonadales bacterium
GATCTGGTAAGCAGCGGAAGAGTGGAGTGCTATAAGCACTTGGGTCAGTTATTTTTTGGTTTGCCAAGTTTGGATTTGCGGACTGCCGTGCTGTCGCGATTGGAATCCGAACTGCGTTCACAACCCAAATGGCGCGAAGTGGACGAGCTGATGAGAGTTGCTCGCAAGGTGCCATTTTTGTCGGCGGTAGCTGTGACTGGGTCAGTGGCTATGAACCAAGCCGTGCTCAATGATGATTTGGACTTTTTGATCGTAACCCAGCCCGGCGCGCTTTGGATAGTGCGGCCGCTGGTTTCTTTAATAGCATGGTTGAAGGGTAAGCGCCGATCGTGGTCGCGAGAGGAGGGCAACAGTTGGTGCTTCAATCTTTGGCTCGAGTCGGACAGATTGACTATCGATGAATCGCGACGGTGCACATATACAGCCTACGAGCTATGTCAAGCTGAGTGGGTGTGGGACAGCGCGGATATTGCTCGCAAAATGTATAGATCAAACAGTTGGGCAGCCACTTATTTACCCAACTTTTTCCAAGAGCGACAAATTATGGCGCCAGCAGTTGGGTTGGTAGAGACTGACAGCTTGCTCGCCAGGCCTACGTTTAGTCCTGGAAGATGGCTGATTAGATTGATAAATAGGGCTTTATTTATAGCTCAGTCTTGGTATATGGCGGGCCATCACACTAACGAGGATGTTTCTGCCCAAAAAGCCTTTTTTCACCCAAGAGATACCAGGGGCTTGGTTCATGGTCGCTGGCTAGACTTAGTTAGGTTGTGGGCTTTGTCTGTAAGATATTCTGGCCAGTGCGTTTTGGCTACGGGCGTCTTTGATGTGCTTCATGAAGAACACAAGCTTTTTCTATCCAAGTCTGCCGAGTTAGCCAGGCGCTACAACTTGTATTTGGTGGTGGGCGTAGAGTCAGATGTCCGGGTTCGCGCCATGAAAGGGCGGGGGAGACCGATCAACTCGCAGCTGCTCAGACGCCAAAAATTGCAAGACTTAGGTATCGCTGACGCGGTTTTTGTTCTGCCTGAAAAATTTGACGTACCAGATGACCGACGCGCGCTGTTGCGCGCGCTGGCGCCTAAATACTTGGCTTTATCCGCACATACCGCTCACCGGGAAGCCAAAAGCGCGATGATGGCTGAGATCGGTGGCGAGGCAGTGGTGGTTCATGAGCATAATCCTGCAGTTTCCACTACGCTTCTTGTAAGCTCGGCCGCCTATGATACAACTAAAGCGCAAGGCCAAACCTATGAGTAAGTTAAAAACAGCATTCGTGTGTCAAAGTTGTGGTCAGTCATATCCCCGGTGGAGCGGCAAGTGTCCAAGTTGTGGAGAGTGGAATAGTTTGGTGGAGGAGGTAACTGAGGCAGAGCAAGCTGGCAAACGCGGTGGTGCTAAGTCAAAAGTCTCTGAGCTAATTGCGGAGCAGTCGTTGGTGTCGTTTGCCTCTGTGGATCAATCTGTGCACACGACTATGCGCATCGCCACAGGAATTACAGAGTTTGATCGAGTCCTAGGCGGAGATGTGCCCAATCAGGGTATGTTGCCAGGCGCCCTGATGCTAATCGGCGGAGAACCAGGTATTGGAAAGTCAACCTTGCTCACGCAAATGGTGGTGTCGTTGATTGAGTCTGGCGGAGTAGAACAGCCACTCTTTTATGTTTGTGGAGAAGAAAGTCCCGCCCAAATTGCTCTGCGGGTGGAGCGAGTCAGTCGTGGTGGTGCAGCCAAAACGGCCGCACGCAATTCAAAATGGCGTGGAGAGCTGCTTGAGTTTGTCACCTCTACCGACGTTGACGTACTGGTTGGACTAATTGAGCAGCGCAAACCATCGGTGGTGGTGGTGGATAGTATTCAGACCATGACCACCGCCGACCTAACCGGAGTGGCGGGCAGCGTGGGGCAGGTGCGTGAAGTTGCAGACCGATTGCGAGTGGTGGCCAAAAAAATGCACGTGCCGATTTTTCTAGTTGGTCACGTTACCAAAGAAGGTCAGATTTCGGGTCCAAAAATACTTGAACACATAGTGGACTCAGTACTTGAACTTAGTGGCGAAAGAACGGGCGAATTACGTCTGCTTAGAGCGGTAAAAAATCGGTTTGGCGCCACCGACGAAGTGGGTGTGTTTCGGGTGACGAGTTTTGGTTATGATTCGGTCAAAAACCCCACCGAGCTGTTTCTAGAACATGCGCAAAAGCCCGTCGCGGGTAGCGCCACGGTGTGTGTGATGGAGGGTACCCGACCCCTGATGTTGGAGGTACAGGCGCTGGTGGTTGACTCGCAGTTAGCCATGCCGAGAAGAGTTGGAAGAGGCATTGAGCTCTCGAGGATTCAGGTGCTTTCAGCGGTTTTGCAGAAGCATTGTCATCTGCCATTGGCCACTCATGATATCTTTGTCAGCGCTGCTGGTGGATTTAGCATTAAGGAGCCGGCGGTTGATTTGGGCGTGGCTGTGGCCATAGCTAGCTCGTTGCAAAACGTAGCCTTGCCCAGCGGCACAGTCTTCATAGGTGAGGTGGGATTGTTAGGTGAAATCCGTTCAGTTAATATGATTGAAAGGCGTGTCAAAGAGGCCAAAAGACTGGGATTTGAACACATTGTGTATAGAAAAACTCACGCTACTGTCAGGGATGTTTTAAAGCAATTTAAGCTCTAGGCGGCGGTTAATTTGTCGGCTCATTCTTTGGCTGATTCGTTTCAACCTGGTAGCTTTCTTTGGTTTTGGCATATCTTTCTCGGCTAACCTTGATCACTTTTTCGCGATTGCCGTTCTTATTTTTAGCCAAATCTAGCGTCAGGGCGGGGAAGGGTCGAGAGATAACGTTGTCGATACTAATTTTATTGATGATTTGGTATTTGCCCAGCGAGACCAAATCTTCTCGAGTATATAGCTCACCATACTCTTTGGCGAATACATTGGCGTCATCCGCTCCCATGACAAAACTGACAATATTACCGCAGTTGCCAAAAATAGCCTTTTGCACACTTTCGGGAATTTGAGCTACATATTGGTTGGCCAAGATGATGTTTAGTCGATATTTTCTAGCTTCGGACAGAATTTTATTGAATGCTTCGGTGGCAAAGTTTTGGAACTCATCTACATAGAGATAAAAATCACGCCGATCCGCTTCGTCAGTGTGAACTCGGGCCATGGCTGCTAGCTGAATTTTGGTGATGAGCATGGCACCCAGCAGGGTAGCGTTGTCTTCGCCAAGACGGCCTTGAGACAAGTTGACAAGCAAAATCTTGCCCTTATCCATTATTTCCTCAATATCGAATGAACTTTTTTGAGCGTTCACCACATTTCTAACCAGTGGTGATGAAACAAATTGGCCAACTTTATTCAGGATTGAGGCAATAGATTCGGTGCGCAGTTTGTCTGACATCTGGTCATACTCATCCACCCAGAAATTTTTTAAGATTTGGTCGTCCAGCTGCGCTACTATTTTAGCCCGGAATAGGGGGTTGGTAAGCAGGTCAAGAATGTCTGACAGACGCGAACCTTCTACCTTAAGCAGCGTTAGGAGGGCGTTGCGCAAGATATATTCTAGGCGTGGACCCCAAGAGTACCCGTAGAGTTTTTGAAAAATTGAGATAATTCCCGAGGCGATCAGCTCGCGATGCACCACATTCTTGCCTTCAAATAGATTGATTTGTACGGTTTTTTCCACATCGCTGGGGTTGAAGTAAACTACGTCGTTAATCCGCTTGGCAGGAATGTAATCCAGTAGGGTTTCAACCAAATCCCCATGCGGATCAACAACGCAAATGCCCTCACCATTTTTCAAGTCATTTATAGCCATATTCGCCAGGAGGGTGGATTTACCTGTTCCAGTTTTACCAATCACATACATGTGACGCCTGCGATCGGCTCGTTTGACGCCATAAATTGCCGGAGCGTTTTTAAATAGGGTTCGGCCAAAAACGTTGAGGTCAGATGAATCGTCGGCAGTGTCGCTGGATTTGACTGGCAAGTTCTCCGGCGGCTCGCCCAGCACGGTTTTGCCCCAAGCAATATTAGGAATAGAGGAGTGGCGCTTGTTGGGCAAATGCAAGAAAGTTGCGAGCTCAGCAAGGGTTAAGTGAAGTGTTTCCGACCGACCGAACCTCCGACTTTCCATCTGCTTCAAGAAGTGGTTGGGCAGCAGCCATGCGCGCTTGAGTTGAAGAGCGTTGCCCGCGCTTTGGGAAACAGTTTGGTAGGGGTTGACGATTGTTTCTAGCAACAGTTGGCTGCGTTCCTTAGTGGGCGAGGAAACCGCCAGCCTCACGCTAACTTTGACGGTGCTCGCATTGATCTTCTGCTCAATAGCGCTTTTTTGGGGGTGTTGGCCGCCTCCGTTTTTTGAGGCCGCATCCAGCGCAGCTTGACCAGATCTCTTCCAGGCTTCATTGTCTGGAGCAAGCAGGTACTGGATGACCACTCGGTCAAGGTCGTCAAGTTTTGACATGGTAGAGAGCAGCGGCGCTAGGGGGTCAATATCAGTGAACTCATGATAAGTTTTGAGCGGTAGGTATTGAGCGTTTTTTAAACTCAGCCAGCCGGTAGATAGATGTCGGGGCAGCTGTGATTCATGAAGATTGCTCGGTGTTATCAAGTCGGCGACCGCATCGTGTTGAAGGGGCGTGATCAGTATTTCCGGATAGCTTGCCGCTAGGGCGCTTTGAAAATAGTCTGAAAGGCGGCTGGGTACGCAGGCCTGAAAGAAAATACTTTGGTGGGAAACTACCAGCTCAACGCTGATGTGTTCGGAGCGAGATCTGAGGTGATGAAACCAGTTGTTCTTCAATACGGGCAGAGCCGAAAATAACTGCACCGCAGCTTCTGGCGTGTGGAGGCTGTCTCGACCGGTGCGCAGCTCGAGTAGGACATGATGGGCAAGCATGATAACTATAGTATACCCCAGTTTGAACCTTGTCGGCATGCGCGCCTTCAGTTTCGGCAATAGTTTGTGTAATTTAGTCAGTTCGATTGTATGTGGCCAACCTTGAAAAGTTGTTCACACATAGTCTAAGTCAAACTAAGAGTGTTGATAACTTTTGTAAAATTGCCTGCTAGTGCGCTCAATATAACTATATAAGACGTTCATATAATCAGACGACCAAAACTATAGGTTGACAAACACACTAATTTGGAATTATAGTTGAGGTACGGCAACCAACCAACTTGGTGAAGTACAAGATATTGGTAGTAGCCAGGAAGTTTATATCAAGACCCGTAAGGAAAGGAGGGGATACCGAGCAAAATGATTTTAAAGCATAAAAAAAAGCATTATTATCGCTGGACAGACCACGAGTAACAATGCTTTTTTTTGAAGTATGAATGTTCCCGTAGAACATTCCGTAAAGAGAATATTATCAGCAAGTGGTTTTTGTGTAAATTGAATCTTATGAGCTAATACTGTATACTACTATCTCAGCAATTGAAAATAACGAGGTGCTCGTTGGGAGTTCGGCCGTTGGGCAGGCAGCTGAACTTCCAACCAGCACCTTTTTTGCGCTCATTTTGCCCTCAAAACCTTGCCGGTAAACAATTAAATAGACCTATAATATTGACATTTTGCAGACTTTGCGATATAATTCCCAGACAAGCGACTTGATATGAGGCGCTAAATTAAACACAGGTGTCAGACGGCACAGACTGCCACAACCGCCATGGACATACAACTTCAAACTAATCACGAATTTTTGCAGGATCACTTTTATCCAGTGCGCAACCAATTGCGTGGGGAAGTGACAGTGTTTGACGGTTCGCGACAGTATGATCGTCAACAGGAAAGTGCAGCAAGTAGCACGGTTACTAGCCCGACAGAAAGCGTGAAGGTTGAGACCACCCAAGCTGCATCTTTGGCGAAGGTGCCAGCTCGCCCAACCCCGGAGGCAATTCACGAGTTGCGCGCAAAGCATGAAATCAGTCCGCTGAGTGTATTGTTAAGCGCAGGTCGGTTTTTGGGCAAATTCCGTCAGACGAAAGCTCGCCCGCATACTACCAGTGGTGCGAGGTGGGCAACCAACATGATATTGTCTGCCATCACTTTATTCAGCATAGCTACAGCTAGCGTGTTGCTGGTGCCATCGTTGTACTACTTGGTTTTTCCAGCTGACGTAATTGAAATTAAAGCCCCAGACGCTGGCACCGCCTTCGGCGGTGCGTACGCAGACGGAGCCAATGGCGGGGTGGGCAGCCAAGCAACTGCTTCGGCACAGATGCCGCCTGAGGAAGCTAAGTATGTGCCCGCTCAAGACGCAACTTTGCCCCAGGGTGACTGGTTGGTTATTCCCCGCATTGGTGTCAGGTCGGTACTACAGCCAACCATTAAACCAGATGAGGCCCTAGCCACCGGACTGTGGTGGGTGCCTGATTTTGGTCAGCCCGGAGATGTTGACCTGCCCATGATTGTGGCGGCTCACCGTTATGGCTGGCAGTGGTGGTGGAAAACCGACTACTGGAAGTATCACTCCTTTTATTTATTGCCAGATACAGAGCCCGGCGACAGAATTGAAGTGATTTCCGACCAAAGAAAATGGGTTTATGAAATCTATGCTGGTGAAGAGGGGGAGCAGATCACTGACTACGATGCTGACCTAATCCTTTATACTTGCAAGTATCTGCAGTCTCCGATTAGACACTTTAGATACGCTCGGCTAATCGACCCAACCAGGGATACTCAGAAGTAGGCGAGAGTATTATTAAAATTTGGCTTGTTAAATTTAAACAGTTCCTCAAGAATTAAAATGGTGGGTCATCGTCGCTGACTGCCGCGGAATTGTCATAACTATAAACTCCATAAACTTGAAGAGCTCGATCGAGTTTTAATAAAAAATAGCCTTCCATAGTAAAAATCGAGGTAGGAAAATCCTTGGGGTTTTTAGTCAGTAAACACAGATCATTTTTGTAAATCTTTGTCATTGCTGCAAGAATAAAATCAGTCATTGAGACAGCTTTCCCTCTTTGCCCATATTCTTTGGTAAGCAAGGGGATTTCTTTAAGAAAAACTTTGGGATGAATATTGAGTATATAATCCTGCACGACTTCTTTAACCAGCTCGCTCTTGTCAGTATATATTTGTGGTGTGTCCGATCCTTTTGTAAATTCAGTTATAACGGGAGCCACAGTAACAAGGGTAATTTCGCTGTCTCTGCAGCTTTGTACAAATCCGTGGAAAGTCTCCGGATATGCTGAATAATCTCCAAAAAAAGAAGTATCAAGTAATAGATGCTTATTGTGGAGACGTTGAAAAAAATCCTGGGGGAGCAGCAGCTCGCTCTTGTTCGGCAAGTTCTTCACTTTCTTTTTTAAGGGCAGATGCTACTTTTTTTGCCAATTTAATAAGCTCGGCTTTACTTCTAGACTTTGAATTTTTCGTCTGCGGAAACACTTCGTCAAATCGAAGAAAATCGCTTTTTTTTATCATTACTAGCATATTATCACATACTTTTAATTATTATCCATATCATTGCTATTTTCACATTTGATTGACAAATCCCTCTTGCCCTGACATAATACCTATATCAGCTTCTTTGTTTCCCATCAATTTTTTTCCTAAAATCAGTACAGCCCAGAAGCTTTCATTGTAAGTACTTAATAGGTGTGAGTAGATTACTCCTCAAAAAAGCGCATAGTATGCCAAGAAAAGCAGCGTCAAGCGACGCATCTCAAGTAGTAGCGGCTCAGGCCGAAGATACCCAAGTCCCCAAAGCCGTCAAGGCTCCCAAACCTACCGTTCCCAAGGCTGCCACGCCTGTGGCTGTTGCCGCAGATGTGTCGTCTCAACCAGAGGTAGAGCAGGCAACCCAAACTGCAGTTCAGCCAGTGCCACAATCATCGTCTATGACCGAGTCGACACAAGAGGTCGACGTCCCAGATTTGAAAACAGGGGAGACCAAACCGATTGAGCCAATCGTAAAAACCGTGCCAGTAGTTCCCGTGGTCCCAGTAGTGCCGCTAAATGGTGGACCTCGTCAATCCTTCAGTACCCAGGGTGGATCATTAGTCGGTTCTAACTCTGGAGTTATTGGCAGCGCAGGCTTTCAAGCTCGAGTACCTTCGGTGAGACCACTTAACACCCGATTTCCCCGCAAAGAGCCGGCGGCGCCATCCAAAACCATCTCTGGTTTCCTGGACACTTCCAAGGATGGCCACGGCGTTGTTCGCCTGGAGTTGACGGTGGAGAGTGAAGGCGATGCCTACATTTCTACCTCCATGGTTCGTCGTTATAACCTCCGCTCGGGCGATCAGCTCGAGGGGCCGGTTCGCGAACCCAAGGACAACGAGCGCTATTGGGGTTTTATTCAGCCAATCACAATTAACGGCAAGCCTGCCGAAGAGGCCATGAAGTTGGACCGCCCCAAATTTAAGAGTCTGACCCCAGTCTACCCAGATGAGCAGATAAAATTGGAGATCGGTGAAGAGCCGCTATCTCTGCGCATGATTGACATGCTGGCCCCAATTGGCAAAGGCCAGAGAAGTCTGATTGTTTCACCACCCAAGGCTGGTAAAACCACCTTGCTTAAAGATATTGCTACTGGCGTAGCCAAAAACCACCCAGACATTCACCTGATGGCGGTGTTGGTTGGCGAACGCCCAGAAGAGGTGACCGACATTCGTCGCCACATTGCCAAACTCACCAACGGCAAGGGAGAAGTGGGTGCCAGTAATTTTGACGAATCAGCTGAAGATCAGTGTCGAGTGGCTGAACTAGCCTTGTCTCGCGCCAAACGCTTGGTGGAAATGGGCAAGGATGTGGTGATTTTGCTTGACTCAATCACTCGTCTGGCTCGTGCTTATAACCTGTCAATTCCTACATCTGGTAGAACATTGTCTGGTGGTTTTGATCCTGCCGCACTGTTCCCGCCCAAGAAGTTCTTTGGCGCAGCTCGCAACTTTGAAATTCCGGGCTCGCTGACCATTATTGGTACGGCGTTGGTAGACACCGGCTCGCGCATGGACGATCTGGTTTATGAGGAGTTCAAGGGTACAGGCAATCAAGAAATTCATCTCGACCGCCGATTGGCCGAGCGCCGCATTTACCCAGCTATTGATGTCCAGCGTTCAGGTACACGCCGTGATGACCTGCTTATCGACTCTATGACTTATCAGTCCATCATGACATTACAACGAATGTTGGATATGCTAGACAAAGAAGAGCGCACGCCAACCCTGGTGGAGCGGTTGAAGAAAACCAAATCCAACAGAGACTTTTTGGCCTCGCTCAAAACAGGCTAACAGTGCATGTCAAAAATAACCGTGAGAGTACATCTGCCCAAGGCGCCCCGAGTGGTTGTGGAGTTTGAGTACTTTCTGTTCACTTTCCTCAAGTGGTACGCCAGAAACAGGTTCTACAACTGGTTCTCCCGATTTGAAGTTGTTAAAGACGTGTTGGTTGATTTTCTGTACCAAAAGCGCGGTCGTTATGTGCGACCTTTCTTGCACTTCGGCACGATCGGTCTGATCTTTTTGGTTATAACTTTTGGACCCATTTTGTTTTCAAATCAAGATAAAGACAATATCAGCTCTACTGGGGGAATTTTACCTGCGGCTCAAGTGGGCGCCAGTTTTTATACCCAGCAAGCGGCTGAGGTTGCGGCCATCCGCGGTGGAGAGATAATAGCGCACGTGGTCCAAGAGGGCGAAAGCGTGAGTAGTATTGCTCAGCGATATGGTCTGGAGCCATCCACAATTCTGTGGGAAAACAATTTGGAAGCCAAAGCTAATCTCAAGCCGGGAACTGAGTTACGAATCTTACCTGTGGACGGCGTTAGGCACAAGGTTCAACGAGGTGAGACCATCTATACGGTGGGCAAGCGCTATGGATTGGATGATTCGCAGGTTCAGGTAATTGTTGACTACCCGTTTAACGAGTTTTTAAATGACGAAACCTTTGAGCTGGCTACCGGGCAGTATCTCATGGTTCCAGGCGGTGTACCACCCAAGGCACCTGCGCCGGTTAAAAAACTTCCATCAACTCCCAACGCTGGATCTGTCACCGCCACCGGTTCGTTTGTTTGGCCAGCCTCTGGCGGAATTACTCAGGGTTACAGTTTCTACCACAAGGCTATCGACATCGCTAATCGAGCGGGCGGCTCAATTTTGGCGGCAGATAGCGGAACGGTGGTTGTTGCCGGTTGGATCGATAATTCTGGATACGGCAATCGAGTTATGGTAGACCACGGCAATGGCTATGTAACGTTGTACGCTCACATGAGTGTGGTGCAGGTTCAAAGTGGCCAAAAGGTTAACCGCGGCGACGTACTTGGTCAAATGGGTAGCACCGGTCGCTCAACCGGCACTCACTTACATTTTGAAGTTCGTAACGGCGGCGTATTGCTCAACCCGATGGGATTTTTAAAGTAGTACCGACATCAAAAGAAATTTATGACAGACTTTGTGAAGTTATTAATCAGGGCAGGAGCTGGCGGTAGAGGCAAGGTATCTTTTCGCCGAGAAAAGTACGTGCCCAAAGGCGGACCAGACGGCGGCGAGGGTGGTGACGGTGGCGACGTAATTGTTCGCGCTGACGCTTCACTCTCGACGCTCAAGGATTTTGCAGGCAAAGTTGATATTTTAGCTGAAGCTGGAAACTCAGGTGGCAAGCGCAAAAAGGCTGGTGCTAGGGGAGAAAACACGATAGTTCGTGTGCCTGTCGGCACGCAGTTGCGTCAGTTGGGAGAAAATAGTCCAGGGTGGTTTAGGCGGACTAATATTGGCATGCATAACCGAGTTCGTCGCGCCGACGTGCGCTTTGACACTTATGAAATTGGTTGGGAAAGTGATGACGACGCAACAGCGATCACAGTCAAAACGACCCAAAAACACACCGACCGAAGCAAAACGCCCGCGCACGAAGTGCGAGAGCTACCAGAGGCGGTTGTTTTACATACGTTTACACAAGATGGTGAAGAGTACCTATTGTGTCAGGGTGGTTTTGGCGGTCATGGCAACACCTACTTTAAAAGTTCGCGTATGACCACGCCGCGTTTGGCGCAGTGGGGCACAGAAGGCGAGGGCCGCGACGTTGAGCTGGAACTGAAGTTGCTGGCTGACATCGGCCTCGTGGGGCTGCCAAACGCTGGAAAAAGCACTCTGCTTTCTGTTCTCACTAGTGCTCGACCCAAAGTGGCTAACTATCCTTTCACCACCCTTGAAGCCAATCTGGGCGTACTCCAAACCGCCGAGTTTGTAGGCAAGGATTCGGGCAGAGCCGAGCTGGTGGTAGCCGATATTCCTGGACTTATTGAAGGCGCTAGTCAAGGCAAGGGACTGGGCTTGGAATTTCTGCGCCATGTTGAGAACTGCGCGGTGTTATTGTTTGTGCTGTATCTTGAAGAGACAGAGGTTTATCATCCTGGTCTGAGTGACGCTGAGCGAGCGGGCAGGTTGGTGGATCAATATCACACACTGTTAAACGAATTGCAAACTCGAGATCCTCAGTTGCTCAATAAGCCAGCAGTGGTGAGCATCAATAAAAGCGAATTTTTACTGCCTGAGCAGCGCGCTGAAATAACTCGTGCGTTTGGTGAGTTGTCACCCGCAGTTGTGCCACTTTTCATTAGCGCAGCCACAAAAGATAATCTCACACCATTGGTGGAAGATTTGTTAGCTGCTACGGTTACTCACCAGGGTTAGGTGAGGCAGGTGCTTCAGTTGGATCTGGCTGTGCGCTAGGCGAAGGCTCAGGGTTTAGACTTGATCCAGCATCACTGCCAGATGGGTTGTTAATTAGGCTGGATTCTGTTTCCAAGTTTTGGTCGATGATCGAGGGAGCTCCGGTTTTGGGGTCTGCAACATCAGGCGTTACACCAGCTGCTGCTGCCTTTTTCTTCTGTGCCTCTAAATCTGTCTCGACTTTTTCCAGCTCAGTGGTAACTCGGGTGTAGTCTGTTGACGTTGCATCAATCAGAGAAAGAACTCTCTGATACTCGGTGCGAGCACCTTCGAGTTGGTTGAGCTGAGTGAGAGCCACAGCCAGGTTGTAGTGAGCGTTGGCGAAGTCTGGCTTAATATTGGCCGCTTGTTCAAACAAAGCAGCAGCCTGTTGGTATTCTTTTTGACTCAAGAAGATTCCGCCCAGAGCGATGCGAGTGTTGGGATCGCTGGGGTTGGTTTCGATGGCTTTAACATACGATTGAACCGACCATGAGAGCGCATCTTCAGTGGCCCCGATGATGTTTTGGTAGACCTGAGCCAAGACTAACCAGTTTTGGGTGTCTGTTTGGTCCAAGATTGTAGCTGAGCGGGCCTCGCGAATAGCCTGCTGGAGTAACTGAGTAACTTGGTTTTTCTCATCCTCCGTGATGTCGGTTTTGTTGGACAAGGCTACCGCAATCAGGGCATTGGTCAGGGCATAGCGGCGGCGGAAAGTATCTAGGTATGGGTTGAGCGCGACTGCTTTTTGCTGCAACTCGTAAGTTTTGGCAGCATCATTTTCTTGGGCGGCTTTGTTGGATGCAAACATCATTGCCGATGCAGCATAACTCTTGGAAGCTAACAGCCCAAGGTAGCCGATGCCGAACAGTAGTAAGATGCTGACGATCATAAATGGGTTGGCAATAAAAGCAATTGGACCCATGGAAATGGCAGCTCTGTTTTGAGACTCTGGATTGATGGCCTCAAGTGTTTTGGGACCGGAAATTTGTGCGGTCAAAGCCTGAAAGCGCAGAACTGGTAAGTGATCTCGCTGAGAAGCGATCAAAACAGCCAAGTATAACCCGAAAAGAGCCAGGGTTACAATGTTGGGAGGGAAGAAAAAGTGCAACACAATGATGGCGCTGGTAGCGATGGCCATTGTTCTGGTGTTGGTGTCAACATGCTTGGTCTGTTGAAATACGCGGAGTGCCAATAGCAACCAGGTCACTAGTCCAAAGAAACCAAGGGTGGATAGGGCGGTGAGTGGGAAGTTAGCGCCTTGAGCATACTGTACATTCCAATCTGGTTGGCCATTTACCCAGGTGGGCTTGAATTGAGAGTACACATTCTGGAAGCTGGAAGGTCCAGCGCCAATGATGGCCGAGCGTGGTTGGCGGATGGCATCTAATGCCACCGACCATGATGCGGCTACAGAGGGTAATCTCAACTCCGCAACCTTGCCAGGCAATATGCTCCATGTGTGAACAGCCATGCCTACTAAAAGTACTGGTACTGTCACAACCAGGTAAGTTGGCAGTTTTTTGCGAACCAATACCTGGGCAACTGCACCAACTAGGCCCAAGGCGATGAGTTGGAGTGCAATGAACGATGAACCACTAAGATTAAAAAGTAGGGTGGTGGGTAAGCTAAAGCCAAAAATTTGGTTGTAAAGTCTAGCTGGTCCAGCGCCGAGCAGTTCTAACACTGAAAAAAGTGTGATGACGCAACCGACAGCTATAGTAGTGTTGAGGACGGTTGCGGCCGATTGCTTGGGA
>CAZSHY010000011.1:13899-22995 GCA_964607125.1 uncultured Pseudomonadales bacterium
GCAATTGAGCCGCCAAATAAAGCAAATAAAGCCACAGCTAAGTAAGCTCCGCCAAAACCCAGCAAATGCTCAACGGGGTAAGGGTTGGTTAAGAACGTGGAGGCACCTACGGCCATGCCAAAGAGTACTAATGGCAAGGTGAAGGGCGCGAGTACTATATTGAAGCTTCGTCTTTGGATGGCTTGACCTACAAAAGCAGCCAGCAACAAGATGGTAGTCAGGAAAAAGCCAAATAACTTGGTGTCAAAAACGAAATTATCGGTATAAGGTAGTAAGACTAAGCCCTGAATGACCACGGTGGCAACGCACAGACCGAGAGCGATCTGAGAAAATGAGGGCAGAGTAGGGAGGGTTTTTTTTTCCATAGCTTGTCTATTTAACCAGGCTTGAGCATGGTTGTAAAGCCAGAGACTGGGCTGACAGATCGGTCTAAATTTGGCACATCTGACTTGGCTGCATCCGACCTCACATGCTATAGTGGTTATATGCGCAACAAACGTCGAGGCTATAGCATGATTGAGGTACTTGTGGTTGTGGCAATTATTTCACTACTTTTTATCATTGCCCTCCAGATGATGATCCCGCAAATTTCCAAATCTCGTGACGCCCACCGCAAGGGCGATCTGGACCGGGTAAAGGTGGCCTTGGAAAACTACTTTAGTGACAACGGCTGTTACCCCGACCCAGCCATCTTGAGCTCGTGCAATGGCGACCAACTTTCCCCATATATTCCTGCTGTTCCTTGTGACCCATTGGACAACAGTCCTTACGTCTACATTCCTGCACCGGGAAATCAATGCGGTGGATATAAGGTATTGGCCAAGATGGAAAACCGGTCCGACCCCGTGATTTCGGAGCTGAAATGCATGGCCGGGTGCGGTGGAATTGGAGCATCAGATCCTGCATATGACCAGAGATTCAACTACAACTATGGCGTTTCGGTGGGAATTCCCGTGTCTGAGTATTCAGATTTGACCCAGGGCATTATCTGCGAAGGTGGCACAACGTGTAAGAGTTGTGAAATCTCGGGTGGCGGTTGCGACAGATTCCCAATGGTTTTTCCCGACGTGACCTCTTGCCTGGCTTCTGGTTGTAACTAAAGTATAAATATATTAAATAAAGTAAACATATGTTAAATATCATAACCCGAACTCAGCCGTCTCGTTCAAAATCTGCTGGCTTTACGTTGATTGAGCTGCTGGTGGTGATAGTGATTATTGGTATTTTATCTGGCTTAGGTTTGGGCAGTTTCATGAGCTCGCAACAAAAAGCCAGAGACGCTAGACGCAAGGGTGACCTGGACAATATTTCTAAGGCGCTGGAGCTGTACTACAACGACAAGGGTGTATATCCTGTCGGCGACGGCGTGATTGAAGGCTGTGCCAGTGCCGCTCCATGTCAGTGGGGGGATGAGTGGCAGGATGACAACGGCACGTTCTACATGGTGCAACTACCATCTGATCCAAGCGGCGGGTACAACTACCACTATGTATCGGCAGGAGCTGACTTTCAAATTTATGCCCGTCTAGAAAATCTGAAAGACGGTTCAATTCCCACTGACGGTGGTGGCAACCCACTGGGTTACACCGGTACTGTCTGTACAGTTGAGGGTTCAGAATGTAATTATGGTGTGTCGAGCACGAATAGTACCTTGTAATCAAAGGAGAATTTATGTCTGTAGTTCCATTTAGAAGTAAGGGATTCACCCTAATCGAGCTGTTGGTGGTGATTTCCGTGATTGGCGTGCTGACGGCGTTTTTACTACCCAACTTTGTGGGTGTGCGAAATAGGGCGAGTGATGCCAAAATTAAAAATGACTTAGCTCAGTTGAAGAAAGCATTGCGCATTTACTACAATGACTACCAGACTTACCCTGCAGACAATGATGGCGGCACCATGATGGGCTGCGGTGCAGACGGAGATTCTGCATGCAGTCAGGCAGGCTCATTTGACGCCAACGGCGTAGTTTACATGAAGCAGTTGCCCACGCTCTTTACATACGAACAAACTAATACCGGTGAGGGCTTTCTGCTTAGCGCTGACCTGGATAATGCTTCAGACGAAGATATAGCTACTAGTCAGTCCAAGTGCGGTGGAGCTTCATCAGCCAACACATACTATGAGTGCTCAGATTGATTTAAATAACTAGAGATAAGTAAACGCTCCTTGGTAAAACAAGGGGCGTTTTTTTATGCCCAATAACTCATCTCATCGAGTCATATTTAACTTTAATTAACAATCCACCAGTTGAGTGAGACCGGCTCGGCCACTGGGTTATCAAAGCCAACTGTGAATGAACCTATCTCAGTACCAGCGGCCTGTTGGGCTTTAACGTAGAGGACTTGGCCATGAGTCGAGCCGACTGGTGTGACGTAAATCAGTGAGTTGGCGGCAACGCGGTTGGATAGTATCTTAATTTCTTTTTGGTCGACTGCGATGGTAGCTTTGCCGGAGGTTTTGTCCGTTTGAGCCTGGTTGTTTTCCGAAGTGGCTCCGCTCAGGTCTTCTGAACCAATTCCGATACCACCGGCAAACGAGGCTTTGCCTTGGGCTGAGATGGTGGCGACTGGTAAGCCAGCCGCGTCAATGATTTCAAAGCGCGATTCCTTGATCTGACCAGACTCGCTGGCAACACCAGCTACCTGGACTTGGAATGGATTGCCAAACTCGGTGGGCTGGAGCAAGTTGGTTAAAAGGGTGTTGTTGGCGCGGAGTGTGCCAGCCACGGTGAGATCGCCGCTGATGGTTACGTCACCAGTTTCGGAAAGGATGAGTAGTCCTGCCATGAGCGAGAGTTGGCCTTTACCAGATGGCTGGATAGAGAAAAGTTGTGAATCAGGAGTGCCGGCCACATAGTTGGCGCTTGTGTACTCAATTAAGCCGTCTGCTAGGCGAGTGCCCTGGCCAACGTTGAGCGAGTTGCCCACAAATGCATCTTGGCCAATACCCAGTGAATCAGCTATGTACGCTCGGCCATTGACCTTGAGATAGGAATCAATAAAGGTGGCGGTGGAGTTGATGACTACGTCGTCAGTTGCGAAGGCGAACTGGTCCGCGGTCAGGTTGAGCTCGGAGAGAGCGCCCACTGTTGGGCCGACAACCTCAGTTAGCTCTGGTGCGGGCGAGGTGGTGGTCGTGGGTGTAATTAGCTGAGTGACAGGTCCCATGATGCTGGCCAATAGCGAAGGTTGCTGGAGGGTGGAAGCAATTTTGGCCTCGAAGTCAGCAATGTTTGCTGCATAAAGTGTACCCGACACGGTGGCATCAACTAATTCGGCTGTTTGGGCCTTAATGTCTTCAAATTGAGCAACTTTTGTTTCAAGTTGCTGAATGCGGGCTGACTGAGCGTTGAGCTCTTGAACTTCAAGCGTGCCCGCAACGGTTGCGGTGTCGGCCATAAGCGAGCCAAGTCGAGATGTGGTGGCAATCAGGTTGTCGGCGACGATGACTGGTGCATCAATTTCTTCGCTGACAGTTAGAGTACCGGCAATTCGTGCCGAGTTGCTGCTTGTGGTCACATCTGGATCTATTACCGGACTGATGAGTTGGTCCGACGCGATCTGGGCTGAGCTGCTGCTGGTTTCTGTTTGCAGGTCGGCAACTACTTGAGCAATATAGTCGCGCAGGCTATCGCCACCCACGGTCAGGGTGCCTACGCTCAGGTCGGCAATTTGCGCACTACCTTTGACCACCAATTCTTGGGCATTGATCAGTCCAGCGGTGAGCTTGGCCACGACTGCTTGGGAGAGTGCCGCGACCCGCTCGATAGCGCTATTAGAGTTGGGAGTGACGATAGTAAAGTCGCCATTGGCAGTCTGCTTGAGAATAACCGCTCCAGCAGAACCAAGAGTTACGGTCTGACTATTGAATTGGGCAGAGATGGTAGCGGAAAGTTGACCGGATTGAGTGGCCAATTCTTCACCATACCCAGATGGGGAAGTGAGTGGTAACAGGTCCAGATTGGTCAGGGCATCTAACTCGGCGGTAGCATCGGGCTCGATGCTTTCACCAGAGCCCATGCCTTCACCAATGCTCATGAAGACCTCAATCGTGCCCACACCCTCACCGTTGTAACTAGCCAAGGCTTTACCTACCACCGGGCCGGGCTTAACTGCGCGCATAGCCACGCCCAGTTGTGAGGAGGAGGTAAGCATGTCACCAGCCTTGATGGCGCCGCTCTCAGTGGAGACTCGGACTGGCACGCGTCCGGCTAGAGCCACGGGGATGGCGGTGCCGCCGTTGATGGTGGCATCAGCTTGGGAGAGGCGCATGGCCGGCTTGGTAGAGTAGACACCGACGATCAGCTTGTCGTATGGGGCAGCGGAGCGATTGACCATACCTGGCTCATTGGGGTCCAGAGAAACAAGATCTCCTGGTTGAATCATGTCGTCGCGGGTGGGGTAGTCTTCTGCCAAGTCATAGCCACCAAAGTCAGTTTTGATGCCATGACTGAAAACGAAGGCGCCTGTTTGGACGTTTGAGGCTCCCTGGCTAGCGCTGGCACTTGCTTGGAAGATAATGCGGCCGTCATTGGTGTAGCCATTTTGCTCGCCATTGGCCAAGTTAGCTTCAGCATTGAAGATTAATGCGTACGACTCACTGCTGGAGTTAGTATATGAGTAGACTTCGGCGGAGGTGGGCTCGGCTGTGACCGCGACCAATGTGTCGCCAAACGGCTGGAGTTTGGCGCCATCGATGGCGGTGGTTGTGACAAAGGAACCCGCTACTTTGGTCACATTAGTCCAGAGCGCCGCAGAACCTAAATTGCCTTCGTATCGGTAAACTTGGGTAGCGCCAGCTTCAGTAGTAGAGATATAAAGTCTACCCTTGTACACCACGGTTGAGAAAATGGCATCAATATTGGCCGTGCCGCCACTGGTTATCGTGCCGGATCCAGATGTCAGACGCAGGAAAATGTTGACCGTGGTCTGGATGCCGTTGTCGTCATACATTGCCACCTCAGCACCATTGGACTTGCTTAAGCCCAAGATCAACTTATCGTTGTAGACTGTCAAACTGCTGACCTCACCTATAGCCGATCCACTGCCAAAAGTGCCGCCAGTGGTGTTAATTCTGGTAAAAACGGCCGCAGCGGCATTGCCGTTGTAACGGATTAGCTCGGCTGCGCTGTTGGTTTTCATGAAGCCGACGAACAGACTGTTGTGGTACACAGCCATGGACGACACCCTATCCACAGCAGTAGTGGTGATGAAAGTGCCTGCGGTAGTATTAATGATGGTCCAGGTAGTACCGCCGTCATAACGGTAGATCTCGGCTTTGGCTCCCTCCTGGGTACCGGCGTACAACCGCCCGCCATAAACCGCCATGGCAGTCACACCATCGATGCTAGCCGTACCACCACTTCTGATTGTACCCGCGGTTGCCTGCGACACCTTGGTCCAGGTAGTACCGCCGTCGTAACGGTAAATCTCAGCTGAGTTGAGTTCAAATGTACCCACATACAGCTGTCCAGCGTAGACCATCATGCTAGAAATCATGTCAATACTACCTGTTCCAGACGCAGCGATGGTGCCAGCGGTGGTTTGTGACACCTTGGTCCAAGTTGTGCCCCCGTCGTAACGGTAGACCTCAGCCTCGTTGGATTTGGAAGTACCGATGTACAGACTACCGTTCCAGACGGCCGTGGCGCTGACCGAGGCGATACTACCGGTTCCACCACTGGCGATGGTACCAGCAGTGGTTTGAGACAACTTGCTCCAAGCCTGCATTGACGCTTGCTCGGTGTCAGGGCGAGCGCCAATTCTGATGTTGCCACCTTGGACATCAAGTTTGTCCTTGGGTGTGCCCGTACCAATTCCCACGTTGCCCACGCCCTTAGGATTGATAATCGTATCTCCGCTGGTGTCGTAGGTCGAGGAGTTGCCAATTACGAGAGCTTGGCGGTTGGTGGTGCCAAACGAGCCGTCAGCAGCGATATAAGCTCCTCCTGAAATTCCGGCCGAGACTGAGGCGGTGGGAGTGCCGCTGTTGACATTGAGCACAGCAAACTTAGCACTGGAGGATGCACTGGAGCCAACCAGAAGATCGGTGGTGTCGTTGATGGGTGAGAATGCGCCGAGAGAGAGACGCCAGTTGCTGGAGCCTGATGGACAGTTGGCGCCGCTACTGTCACAGACGAGGTTGCCGTTTTGGTACAAGTTGTCGCTGTAAATTCTTTGGAAAGCGAGCGATAGTGATCCGAGGTCAAATTGCGAGTCAAGTACTGGCAGAACATCGGTGCCAATTCTAGCACTGAAGTTAATTGTGTCAGTTGAAGCATTACCTAGGGTTATAATGCCATTGGCGTAAAAGTCACCTGTCACCGTTAACTGATCTGCAATGGTGGCGTCGTTCTGGGAGAGAGTAATGGCAGTGGCAGCACTGCTACTCAGAATGTCATTGCCGGTAACCTGCAGATCATCTGCCACCACAGTCTTAGTGCCTGTGTTATCTATAGTTAAGTTACCTGAACCATCAACGGTTAGTCTTGAATCAAAACTACCATCGGTGTGGGTTAAGCGCAGCTGCTCACCGGTTGAGAGGACTTCGAGTTTGGAATCTGGGGTGGTGTCGCCCACACCGATGTTGCCCGCCACCATCAATGAGTCGGTGACTGCAGCTGGTGAGAGATAGTAGTTAGAGTTGGTCAGGTCCACAAATCTGTCTGAGTAGACATAGCCGGTGTTGGCCACGCGGAAGCGAGATGTACCAGAAGAACTTGCTGAGATAATGTCCTGATCGCCTCGCTCATCAAAGATGGCTAGAGCCTTGCCCTTAACGGCTGCGCGCAGCGAGAGTTTGCCCACGGGAACGGTAGTGCCGATACCCAGGAGTTTGTTGGTGTTGTCCCAGAAGAATTCGTTGTCACCACTGATACTTGAAGAAGTGTCCCAGAATGAGATTTGACCAATACTGGCAGTGCCAGTGACGCCGCCGCCGCCGGTGCCATCGAGCGCTTCCCATGTATTTGACTCATGACAGATTTTGAAAGCGTTATCGGTCGCGTTGTAGTAAAGGTCGCCTTCCGAACAGGTGCCAGGATCACCAGTTGTGGTCTTGCCACTTAGGTTGAGGAAAGGATAAACGCCTTGGTCGCTGACGGTGAGGAGGGTGTTGGTGCCGTCGGAAATTTGGAGCAAGCCGGAGGGGTTAACTAAGCCAATGCCCAGATTGCCGTTGTCATTGATCACTACTTCGGGGTTGCCGCCGTCGCCATCTGGGTCAAAGCCCATGTAGTTAGAGCCGGTGTTATAGCTCAGAATTGCCTCGTTGCCGTTGGTGCCAACATGGAGAGAGCCAGAGCCAAGATACATGTTGGTCCACCTGAGTGAAGTTGAGCCGAGGCCGACGGCGTCGTCAGTGGAGGGTTCAATCGAGGAGTCGACGCGGCCAGTCATGGTAATTGTGTCAGTTGTGGCGTTGCCCAGGATGGTATTGCCATTGACCCGGCCATTACCAGTGATAGTCAGGGCGTCTGCGAACGTTGCGTCATTGGTACTCAGACTGAGTACAGTTTGGGCACTACTCGACAAGATATCATTGCCCGTAACCTGCAGATCGTCATTAATCTCTAAAGTAGCGCCAGACAGATCGCTCAAAGTACTCTCAATCGCTAAAGCTCCAGCAGAACTTAAACTACCCAACACAGTACCAGTATTTGTCTGCCACTCTTGAATATTAGCTGTACCTGAAGGACCACCCTTGAGAGTTAAAGGAGTGCCGCCAGCATATGTGGCCGAGACAGTAGCTGCATTAGCGGCAAAGTCACCGTTGATGGAGAGCTTGGAGAGAGGCGCGGTAGTGCCGATGCCGACGTTGCCACCATCTAGAATGACTAACTCGCTGGTGGCATTACCATCCGCATCGAAGCTCATGTAGTTGCTGGCAGTGTTGTAACCCAAAATACTGTCGTTACCGTTGTCGCCAATGTGCAGACTCGCGCCCTTAACATAGAGCGAAGTCCAGCGCACGGCACTTGAGCCAAGGTTGCTGACGCCATCAGCCGCGGGCAGAAAGTCATCACTTGCTATCAAGTCTGAACCGTCCCACCTTAGGTATTCTGATGAGCCATTGCCAAAGTATACGTAGTTGGCAAGTTCGATATTTCCGGCAACGTCAAGAATTTGACTCGGGGTTGTTGTGCCGATGCCGACGTTGCCTGTGCCGTTGGGGTTGATTAAAACATTACCGGTGGAGTTGTAAGTAGAGGAGTTACCAATGGTCAGCGTCTGCCTGTTGGTGGTAGCTAGGGTGCCATCACCAGTTAAGTAGGTCTTAATATTCCCTGAATTAGCCGAGACGGAAGCCACCGGAGTCCCACCATTGACATTCATAAACGCAAACTTGGCACTGGTGGAAGCGTTGCTACCAATTAGCAAGTCAGTGGTGTCATTGACTGGTGAAAGTGCACCTAGAGATAGTCTCCAGTAGTTAGTACCTGTGGGACAGTTTGCGCCACTACTGTCACAAACCAAATTGCCATTCTGGTAGATCGCGTCACCTCTAATCTCTGCCCAAGCTAATGCTGCAGAACCTAGATCGTAGAGAGAGTCAGTGATGGGCAACAAGTCTGAAGCAGCTCTTCCAGTGAAGGTAATGGAATCAGTAGTAGCATTACCGAGTGTGGAATCTCCATTAGCCAGCAGTGCTCCCGTTACGGTGAGTTGGTCGGCAATGGTGGCGTCATTCTGAGACAGAGTAATGGCTGTGGCAGCACTGCTAGACAAAATATCATTGCCGGTGACTTGAAGATCATCATTAATTTCCAGTACTCCTCCAGACAAATCACTCAGTGTACTCTCAATGGCTAAAGCTCCAGCAGAACTCATGCTACCAAGTACCGTGCCGGTATTTGTCTGCCACTCCTGAATGTTAGCTGTACCTGAAGGGCCACCCTTGAGAGTTAGTGGAGTCCCACCTGCGTACGTAGCAGAAATTGTGGCTGCATTAGCGGCCAAGTCACCATTGATGGCAAGTTTGGAAAGAGGGGCGGTGGTGTTGATACCGATGTTGCCATTGGTCAGCATGGTAACCGCGGTTGCACCACCTGGGTTGAGGGTAATGTTACCTGTGGCAGCACCACCCAGAGCCAGGGTT
>CAZSHY010000012.1:0-12240 GCA_964607125.1 uncultured Pseudomonadales bacterium
CCCACCTACACCTACATTGAGGAGTACGCATTTACCCGACACCAGACACAAGGCATGTTCTATCACCTGGACATGTGGAAGGTGGACTCGGCGGAGCTATTTGAGCGACTGGATGTTCCCAGTTTGTTTGGTCCCAACAAAGTAGTGGTGATCGAGTGGTTTGACCAAGTGGCTCCCTACTTGGATATTAGTAAACCAGACGCTCCAGCGGTGATTCGTGTCCAGTTTAGTCAATCGGGTGAGCAGAGAGTCCTGGAGATCAGGGAATAGTTTGTCGGCCTGAAGCAAATTTTTAGCAAGGTTCTGGGCTCGATTTTCTCGAGTAAATCGGGTATAATCGACATATGCACAACTGGTCAAACACAGACTATTCAGCATTGTTGGATCAAGATCAGCGGGAGATTAAAGAGCTTGAGCAATTGATCAACTTTGGGTTGAACGGTGAGAAGATTTCCCGAGCTCGCCTTAAAAAACACTTGCCTGTCCTAAACATAGACCCCTTTCGCAAACAGTTCCTGGAGTTGCTGTTATGCAATTAAAGTCCTAAAACCATGAACCACCTCATTCTCGCCATCGACACCTCCTGTGATGACACCTCGGCCGCAGTCACCAATGGCACCGTGGTCTACTCCAACGTGGTTGCATCACAAACTGAACTGCACAAACCATTTGGCGGGGTCTTCCCCACCGTGGCCAAGCAAGCTCACAAGGAAAACATTGACCGAGTGGTGGCTCTGGCTCTCAAGCGCGCGGGCGTGACTATGGCTGAAATCTCAGCGGTCGCCGTCACCCAGGGCCCGGGGCTAGCACCCGCGCTGGAGGTGGGCATCACCAAAGCCAAAGCCATCGCTTCTGAATTTCACAAACCGTTGATAGCGGTCAACCACATTGAAGCGCACGCTCTCTCGCCATTGGCGCGGGCGCGAGCCCGCGGCGGATCGTCAGCGCCCGCCAACACCCCGCGATTTCCCGCGCTGGCTGTGGTCATTTCCGGTGGTCACTCACTGTTTATTCTGGTGAAGGCAATCGGCGAGTATGAAGTGCTGGGTACCACGATTGATGACGCTGCCGGCGAGTGCTTAGACAAGGTGGGTCGACTAGTCAACTTGGGCTATCCGGCCGGGCCGGTCATTGAAAAGTTTGCCAAACTGGGCAATCCGAAAGCCTACCCCTTACCACTGCCCATGACGCACATTCACGATTTCAATTTGAGTTTCTCAGGACTCAAAACCCATGCCCGAACAATGGTCGAACGGTTAACCCAGGACAAACCCCTGGGCAAGCAGGAGGTTTATGACTTTTGTGCGTCAATACAATACGCGGTTTTTCGGCACATTTGTTATAAACTGAGTAAAATTTTGTCTAGTCAACAAATACACGAGGTGTGGCTGGGCGGAGGGGTGTCGGCCAACGTGGCTTTGCGCACAGAGATCCGCCGAACTATTCGCGAACATGAGCGGGAGCTGAGGACCCGAAAGGAAAGTCGGCGTGATGCCTCAGCAGCGCACACTGCAATCCGTTTTCGTGCGCCTTACTCCAAACGCCTGTGCATTGATAACGCCGCTATGATCGGCGTGGTGGCGGGATGGAAATTGGAGCGAGGCGAGGTGGCGCTGGAACCAGAAAAAGTAGATAGACAACCACGACTATCGCTTTGATGGCTGAGATCAAAACCACGATCGCATCTTAAGGTGGACTCCAACGCCACTTTTTTTGCTTCCCAAATGGTGCGCCATCAACAAGGCCAGATTCAAATGTAACGGAACCGTATGAATATTTGGTCATACGATTCAGAGCTTCATTTCTTTTCATCTGCTTGGGAACGTGTTTAGCAAAAATTTGTTTAAGAAGCGCATCAGCCGTCGAAGGTAGGGTTGGTTGGTCAGCGGTGGCAACTTGCCCATCATTATTTGTTAAAAGTGTAGAAAGAGTCAGGCTAGCATTTCCTCTAGAGAAACGTGCATTTTTTATGGTCACCACTGGAAATGTACCATCAGCATACTGCACTTTGAGCATAGATCCATAGCTCTGCCATCCGCCTTCAGTAACATCAAATTCTGTTTGGCCACACCCTTGGAATCAACTTTTATAACCTCATTGATTCCCGAACTTAGTACCCTATACCCTTTTTCGCGTGCGGTCTGAAAGCTTTCCAGGCGCAACCTTGTTCCCACGTCTTTGCGACGATGACTTGGGTACACATATCGAAAGAGCATCTCAACCTCTTGATCAGAACTTCCTGGCACCAAAATACTAAAACCAAGCAATTCACGAGTTGAGGGATCACGAGCCAATACAAATTGTGCGTTTTCTTCTTCACCCTCAAGCCATAACGATGCTTGCCCTGGCATCTGAGCATCATCGGGAAACTTGTCAGTCACCTCAAACGAGATGGGAACCTTACTCAACGCGTCTGGCTGTTTTACGATACTATCTACAACTTGCTCCTCACCCATCATATTGGACACGCTCCGCTCTCACACTTGAGGTGTTCGTAGTCAATATCCTCAAGTAAATCTTCGTCCTTCTCGATTTCATCGAGCACACGGGCAAACTCGCTGATGGTGACGGGCTGTTCCGGCTGATACTCGTAGGCAGTGGCATCCTGCTGTGGCATGACGCTACAGCACTTAACCTGACCCTGATACTTGGTGACCATCTCTTTGAACTCGGCGTACTTGACCTTTTGGGGCGCGTACTTGAGCGTGTATGAGACTTGATTGCCTGTATCTGGGAGTGGGTTGCCCTGCTCGTCGATGCCTACAATCCAGTATTTCTCAAGTAACATTAGCCACTGGTACTGCTCTTCTGGTGTGGCCTCGCTGGCAATCACCAACTCGCCATTCATACCAATTCGGCAGATCAGCGGTTGAGTGGGGAAGCCCACCACCGTGGTGCCTTGGTAACTCTTGAGCTCCTTGACTGGGTAACCCAGTTTTTTGTACTTTTTGACCAATGGGTCGTCGTTGCTGTACTGGACCCAGCGGATGTACTCGCGCATGCTCGGCAAGTGGGCACCCTCAGTTAGGGCAAACAACTTGGAGATGGTGCCTGAAGGCTTAATCGTGGTGTTGGTGTGCGGGACGGTTACGCCTAGCTCCTTAGAATATTTCTCCGCCTCTTCCACTACTGCTCGCTTGAATCGTGCCAGGGTTAGCCAGAAGTCCTTGGCTTTTTCCTCGTTAATTAAGTCACGGAAGCCGTAGCCAAACATATTCCAGCCGAACTCATGGATTCCGGTCATGCCTACACCAATTCTGTTTGTGCGCTTGACCTCGCGACTATACAGGCAGTCCATCGAGTTGACCCGGATGAGAGCTCTGGTAGCAGCTCGGAAGGCTTCTTCAGCGTCGTCAACGGTGGGCGCATAGTAGGGCACCACATCAGCAATCACGCAGTAACCACCCAGCATGTTGAGCGAAATCTCGCCGCACGGGTTGGGAATCTGAGAGTAAATCTTAGCTCCGGCGTTGCGTGCCACGTGTGCCAACATTTTCTCGGTTCTGGCCAGCGGATGATACTTAACACTCTCCGCGTACTTACCGTCTTGGTAGCCTTCGTACCCTTCGTCATTTTGGACCAAGCGGTGCTGGTTGATGAAACCTGGCTCGCCTGTGCCGTCGTTATAACTTGACTCGAGAATGGCGTCTAAAACTTTGCGAGCATGGGTACTGCGCTGCTTCCAAAATTTTTCATCAACTGCGACTGAGTTGTTGGCACTCCACAAGAAGCCTCCGCGCTTGATGGCGATAAAGTCTAAGACTTCGGGGTCGGTCCAGACCTTAGTCGCAATGCGCGCGCTGCGGCGCGCGCCGCCCACCAGTACACACTCGGCCAGGTAGTGATCTACGAACATGGCCTGCTTCCATGGCGACATACCGGCTCCCTTGATGGTGGAGACGCGGCCAATTGCGTTCATCAATGGCTTAGGACCAGAGGAAGGGCGGTCTTGCATGCCGTGAATTGGCTCACCTTTGGGGCGGACTTTGGAAAAGTCCAAAATCAACAGATCATCCTTGTGCTTTTTCTCGTAAGCCATGACTTCCACTAGCTCCACGGCTTGGGACCAGCCCTCGCGGCTATCAGGCACTTCAAACCAGTGAATGCCGTCACCTTCGCCGTACTTGTGCTTGGCGTCGCGCATGCTTTCGTCAGAACCCCAGACGAAATCCGGATGGTCATCAGCAATGACGCAGCGAACATTGGGCATGTTGTCCCAGTCCACTACACACATGTCGTCGTCGTAGGGTCGGCCTACGCCCGAGCCGTTCATCAGCAGGTAAAAGAGGATGTACGAGGAGGATGCTGTTGAACAGTTAGTAAAAACCTCCATATTACGTTTGATCTGGGTTTCGTCACCGTGTTGCAAGTGGCGGCCGGACATGAGAATCGACGCATTGGCAATGTGCTTTTTGAGAACTTCGTACTCTGCCTTTTTATGCTTGGTCTGGTTTTTGGTGTCAAAATTGGCAATTAAGGATGAGTTGCCCTTGGCAACGCGATCTGCCACCTCGGCCCAACTTTCCCAGCGACTTCTACCGGTTTTGTCGTCTTTAATTCTGCGCAAGTAAGTACGCTTGGCCACAGCCATACCCATGCCCTTGTCCAGAGTGCGCTCAATAAATTTCATGCGCTTTTTGGGTAATGATGCTGACGGTGACATACAAACCTTTCTCTTAATACAGTTTTGTGCTTTTTACTCGTCTGTTTCCAGACGTTGAATTTCACTACTAAAATCCTCGATGCTGTCAAAGTCGCGGTAAACACTGGCAAAGAGCAGATATGAAAGCTTGTCAATTTTTCGCAGCTTGTTGATAATCAAGTTGCCAATTTCCCAACTCTTAACCTCAGTGCCTTGCTTTTGGCGTAGCTTTCGTTCTACCTCGTCTATCAGCTCGTCAATGTCCGACATTGAAACTGGTCTCTTCCAGGTGGCTTTGACCACCCCGCGCTTGAGTTTTTCGCGGCTGAAGTCCTCTTTGGTGCCGTCTTTTTTAATGACCTTCATGTCCAAGCCCTCTACCCGCTCGTAGGTGGTAAACCGCTTGTCACAGACGCTGCATTGGCGACGGCGACGAATCGAAGTTTGATCATCAGCCTCACGCGAGTCGATAACATTGGTCTCGGTATTTGAGCAGTACGGACATTTCATACAATATGTGTTCAATTTGCGGATTTTTGTCGAATAGATGCCGCACAACCATCAACAGTTTGTACTTTTTTAAGCATTTAACCACTAGATATTGTGGTTTCCGCGAAACTCGGACTACAAGAATCTCATGAAAAAAGAGGGCTGTCAACTGAAACAAAGATGATCAGGATGCCGTAAGTCGGTCGGCCGCCGAGCGCAGCTCATGTGTTAGGGCGTCTAGGTCAGGAGAAGCAATTTCCGGATGATCAGACTTGCACACAGCAACTCGATCCAAGTAGTCGGTGATTGCAGATATAACCAAGGACTTAGTTGTACTGCTAACCGTGTGGGATTCTACTGCTGCAACTGCTTGGAGCATGTATTTTTGGGCTTTGGTCAGCGTGGTGATGGCTAAGTCTGACTCACCTTTTTCAATCAGTTTATGAGCCGAATCCAACCGTCGCTCAGCGTAAAGCACTTGAAGCTGAGCCCGCTCATCAACATCAGTGGCCACCACCAACCTAGCTCTATCCCCAACCATGGCAACTGGATACAGAAGGTGATCTGGCAAAATTTCTTGATTGAAATAAAGTCTTCTGGTGCTGATAGGGCTGGTGTCTTTAGATTCTGCTCTTGAAGCGCTGGCCAGCGAGACAGCCATAATAGCCACAGCCAGCGTAGCCGAAGAGATGAACGAAATTGCTTTCCACAAAAGTGGTTTATTAAACATAATAAGTAGTTTTTGGGCTACCACGTATGAATCAGGAGCACCATGCCCCAGATGGCATGAGATAGTACCAAAGCATAAGCGTTTTTGGAAGATGTAAACAAATATGCCTGACCAATGGCAAACAAAAACAGCAGAGTCAGCTGCGGAAGTACAGCTGCCGGACCAAATCTAAGCATGGTATTGGGAATGTGAAACAGCACAAAAATCAAGGAGGTAATCAAAACCTGCTGAAGCATAGTCCAGGATGCAAACTTATGTTCAATTACCGTCATGACAAAGCTATAAAAAAGTAAGGTTTCCCAAAAAGCCGTGAGCAATGCTAGCAAGAATTCTCGCCAAAAAACCATTGAGCTAAATAGCCACACTGCCTCAACTCCCCCGCCTTTTTGAGCCAAAGCCAAGAGCGAGCCAACAAAACCAAACACACCACCGAGTGCTAAGCCCAGCAGCAAACCGTGTTGCATCTTATAACTGGCAAAACTGTCAATGATTTTTTTATCCCGACTCGCAGTGATATACAGCCAAACTGGCAAACCAAAAAAAACCGCCTTGCCAACTGTCTCGTCAAACCAAACAGGAAAGGTAAATAAACTGCGATACAAAACCCACATGATCAAAGTCAGTGTGAGTAGCGGAAAAAAGATGACGGATGTATCTGGCTTCGAGCTCTGGTTAACTTCTGGTAGTGCTGTGTGTGAGTGCATCCAAGACAATCTCAAGGGTTTGTTGCTGATTTGTCGAATAGGTATCGATAGTAATATCGTATAGTTCTTCTCGCCAAAAATCAATCGGCTCACTGGCGCTCACCATCCCCGGTTCTACCACCCACGACTGCCACTCTTTGCTGTACATACGGGTCCATTTGGCCAGGTTAGCTTCATATCGTTTTTGAATATGGTCTTTGGCCTGATCCACAGAAACTTTGTCACGATTGACAATTCTGTCAATTCTAACGGCATCATCAGAACATTTCATTAAGATTTTGAGCACTCCCGGAACTCTTTGTGCCATAAACCCAGATAGCCAGGACTCCAAAAACCAATGCTCCTCATTTTGGAGTTTCTCGCGCATGCCCATATCTACCTGACGGTCAAACTCGTCTTCATAGTCAGTAGATGAGTGATGCAGACCTTGTTCTGGCTTAAACATGCCCTTTTCCAGTGCATCTGCGCGCATGAATTCACCACCGCTAAAACCTTTCCAGCCAGCAAACTGGAGAATTTCCGATTCTTTAAGTAAGCGCAGTAAAGTGGTTGAACCTGTACCAGGAAGTCCCGAAATAGTCAGATTATTATAAGCAAACTGCGGTGCATCGGACATAAGCTGGCTCCAAGTGAAACTAACCGGTTAAACCGGCAAACTGTTACATTTTAGGAATGTATCATATTATACGATAAAACTACGTGCGTGGGAGAAAGAACTGGCGAGCTTGATCGCACATCACGGCCGCTTCTATAGTTGAACCAATTTCGGTCAGATAGTCACCGGCTTGCTCTAAGGTGAGCAAAGCAGGTTCTTTGGGAAAATAATGAAACACTCTGTTTCGACACTTAAGCCAGGCTGACCAGAGTTGGCGAGCAATTTCATCGCCACACCGTGCAGTCAAATCATCAAATAGCCAGTGGGAATCGCGTTGGTCATGACGGACATCTGGATTGAGCGCTCGTCCCAGACGAAATCTCTTGCTTTCAAATGTAGGTAAATCAATCAACTGAAGCTGAAATAAGTAACGCTTGAGAAATCCCTCATAGGCTTTGGCCATGTCAAAGACGATGAAGCTATAATCTGCTAATTCTGAGTTGAGTTGCATTTCACGCTGGTAAAGCCTGAACGAAACCTCGGCCAGCCTTCGCTCGTCATCCTGAAGTAGCTGTAACCAGCGCTGCTCATCTAAGAGTTTGTTCATAGCCTCTCTTCCTACTACACATCTGTCAGCTTTGACAAAAACAGCACGTTCCGTTCCTCGAAGTAGCTCAGCTACTCCTTCGTCACGGTGAACGTCTGTTTTTGTTCAAACTGATCAGTTGTTCGCGACGAAAGAGAGGCTAGGAGCAAACTCTGGGTTGCATCCTGTATACTATAGCAACTGAATATGCCTCTGTCTAAGAGTATCTTCCATCGTCGATCGTCAACAGAAACATTTTTAGAAGTCTGGCAAGAAAAGGTGCAGCGTGGCTTGACCGGTCCCAGCGCTAAAACAGACGGAAAGAGTAATAAAAGCCGACCAGCCAAGCTTTTTACTGTGCCTGCCAAGCCGGTTATTATTCCCAAGCCCGTCTGGCTGACTTTGCTTAAGTTACTTGGGTTATTGGCCAAAGCCGTGCGCACAGTAATTTTTCTGCCCTTGCTACTGATTCTCAATGTTCTGACTAAGCCCGCATTTAGGTGGGGAGCGTTGGCTTGCTTTGGATTTGGACTTTTGGGTTTGGGCTTACTTATCAATGACCTGCCCTCGCCAACCACTCTCAAGAGTTCAGAAAACTATGCTGTCAGTACGCAGATTTTTGACCGTAATGGCAAACTGCTGTATGAGATTTTTGCCGATGAACGGCGCATTCCTATCAAGCTTGCGGAGTTGCCACCATATGTTTACCAAGCAAGTGTGGCCATTGAAGATCAAAGATTTTATCGGCACTGGGGCTTTGATATTTTTGGAATTTTACGTGCGGCTGGATCGATTGTCTCTGGCGAGCGTCTAGAAGGCGGCTCCACCATCACCCAGCAGCTGATTAAAAATGCCCTTCTCACCAATGAGAGATCGCTCAAGCGCAAGGCCAAAGAAGCGATTTTGGCAGTCTTAACAGAAGTGATTTACTCCAAGGATGAAATCTTAGAAATGTACCTTAACTATATTCCGTATGGCGGCACCTCAGTCGGTGTAGAGGCGGCAGCCAGAAGCTACTTCAATAAGGGAGCTAAAGACCTGACGTTGGCCGAAGCCGCGCTGATCGCGGGGTTGCCGCAGGCTCCCAGCCGGTACTCGCCATTTGGATCAAATCCTGAGTCAGCCAAAAACCGCCAAATTGAGGTTCTCAGGCGGATGACAGAAGACGGCTACATCACGACCGATCAAGCTGATGCAGCCAGCAAACAAATTTTGACCTACGCTTTGTCGCGGACTGACATCCAGGCTCCGCACTTTGTTTTTTTTGTGCGGGACCTGCTCTACGAAGAGTACGGTGTGGAAACCGTAGAAAAAGGCGGACTGCGCGTAACTACCACATTAGATTTGGACTTACAAAAGGTAGCGCAGGCATCGCTCTCGGCAGAAGTTGACAAACTCAAGAGCTACCGAGTTAGCAATGGCGCGGCTTTGGTGGTCAAACCCAACACTGGTGAAATTTTATCCATGATCGGCTCCAAAGATTATTTTGACGCTACCGCCGATGGTCAGGTCAATGTCACCCTAGCCAGCCGACAGCCAGGTAGTTCGATCAAGCCCATCATGTATGCCACCGCGCTCCAGGAAAAGAAGTTAAATCCCGGCTCTGTCTTGATTGACTCGCCCACCTGTTTCACAGTTGCCGGTCAAAAGCCTTACTGCCCCAAAAACTATGATGGGAGTTTCAAGGGTCCCGTCACGATTCGTCGCTCCCTGGGCAACTCCTTGAATATACCAGCTGTTAAAGCCCTCAAAACCGTAGGCCTGACTACTTTTATCAAGCAAGCCAGTGCCATGGGTATAACCAGTTGGAAGGATGCATCCCAATATGGACTTTCATTAGCTCTCGGCGGTGGTGAGATCAGAATGCTGGACTTGGCTCAAGCGTTCAGTGTGCTGGCAGACCAAGGCGTGAAAGTGCCCCTGACTCCATTTCTCAAAATTGAAACCTACACTGGCGAAGTTTTGGCTGAGACAAATCTGCCAGAGCGCACGGCCGCTCTCTCAGCATTGACTCAGGATCCAGATAGACAGTCGCTTGGAGATTTGTCTCGGGTCATGGACCGCGCGCCTGCATACCTGACAAGCCACATTATGCAAGATAACACTGCCAGAACTGAAGCCTTCGGCACCAACTCCGAGCTGGTCATTCCCAAGCAAATTGTGAGTGCCAAAACCGGCACTACCAACGACCTCAAAGACAACTGGACGGTTGGCTTTACTCCAGAATTTTTAGTCATGACTTGGGTGGGCAATAATGACGGCTCGCCTATGAACCAACGTTTGGTGTCTGGTGTCACCGGAGCCGCGCCAATTTTTAATGACATCATGAGCTACATTCTCAAAGGCAGAGAGCCAGTGTGGCAAGAAAAACCGCTAGACGTTTCTCAATCCCCAGTTTGCGTCAATGGCATGCCACCCAGCGCCACCAACAACTGTCAGGCCAAACAACCAGAACTATTCTGGACCGCTAGCTTGCCATCAGAATCCAAAGTCATCACCAAGGAAATGTGGATTGATCCAACCACGGGTTTGCCACCGGCGTTTGGACAGTCAATTGACGGACTGGTCTTAGAAAACCACACCTTTTATCAAGACCCAGTCACTGATCTATATTGCGCAGATTGCAACCGACCTCTAACCGAGCAAGGCAAAATTCAATATGAGCAGCTGGTGGTACCTGAGCAAGTTGAGTTCCGCTATAACTTTGAGCAGCAATCTTCAACGCAAACAAGCGAGTAGTAGAGAGTCATATATGGAGCAAAGCTGGATAGAAAGGCATAAAACCGCTATTAAATTGGCCGTTATCGGCTTCGTGACCTTATTTACAGCCATTGCTCTCAGAATCTGGTACACCTGGGACAGACCCCTAGTTTCTCCTCTCAGTGACCTACCAATTTTTCGATTTCTACAAAAAACAGACTTCTCCACCGGCGATAAAAAAGTAGTCTATGGTTTTCTGCCCTACTGGAATTTGGACGACGTGGCTCTGCAGCCCGAATTAACCAATTTGGCTTACTTTTCCCTTACAATAAATGCCGATGGATCGCTACAAACTACTTTGAATGGCGGAGGCGAACCCGGGTTTAACAAACTGAGCTCAGATACACTACTCGATCTAAGCTCAACCTTCATCAAACGCGGTGGCACGGTGGAGTTGGTGTTGTCACAGTTTTATGCATCTGATATTGATGCTTTTTTGGCTTCAGACAAAGCACAACAAAAGCTGCTCGACTCGCTAGACAGCGTCATCCTTTCATACCCCATCTCTGGGATTAATGTGGATATGGAGTACGTGGGCACACCTGCCACTCGTACAAGGGAACAATTTACACAATTTATGATCCGTCTCCGAGAACACTTGAACACCAGGTATAACAACATAAAATTATCGACCGACGTCTACGCGTCAGCGGCAAATACGCCCAATCTGTGGGACATTGAAGCCATCGCGCCACATTTGGACTACATCGTGATCATGGCCTACGACTTTCACCGTCGCTCATCGCCTCAAGCTGGCCCTGTGGCACCATTATTTGGCGGCAATAAGTTGTGGGACAGCGATATTAATACCCATTTACGAGAGTTCGTCAAAATTGTACCTCCTCAAAAATTACTACTCGGTGTGCCGTTCTATGGTTACGAGTGGCAAACCACGACCAGGGATTCGCAGTCACACACTTTTCCGGATTCCGGCAGCACTGCTAGTTTCAAGCGAGTACTTGAGCTGCTGACACGCAAAGATGAGCTGAAAGTACAGGAACATTGGAATGAAGAAGCGCTTTCTCCCTATTTATCCTACCAAGAAGATGGGGAAATTTACGTAATTTACTACGAAAACTCGCGCTCCATTTCATATAAGTTGGACTATGTAAATCAACTTAATTTGGGCGGCATAGCTATCTGGGCGCTCGGATATGAAGGAGACTCCCGCGAGCTTTGGGACGTGATTTCCCGAAAACTGCATCAATAAACCTACAATAAAATCGCAATTTATCATTGTCGAACAAATCGTGCTATGGTACCATCCTGTCTGGTAGACAGCATGGTAAGAAAACGCACACGCCCCCTCAGACAGATACGGAATAACGTCTTGCGCGCGTATTTGGTTAGATGCGCCTTAAGACGGCTGCATCAAGTTAAGACCAATACTAAAGTTGGTACCAAACGAAAACATATTCGCCCCAAGCAGTCCTTTGTAAAAGAGTACTTTGGCTCATTTGTCCAAAGTGTAAAGTACTTCCCGGTGCATATGGTCGTGGCAGTCGGTCTCAGCGTAGTAATCGTAGCGGGTAGCGGAGCACTTTATGCTGCCATATTCAAAGACCTACCCACGCCAGCAGATTTGACGGCTAAGCATGTGAGCCTAAGCACCAAAATATTAGATAGAAACGGCCAGCTGTTGTACAAGATTTACCAAGATGAAAACCGCACCTGGTTGCCCCTGCGCGACATTCCCCGGCCGCTTATTTACGCAACCATTGCCATTGAGGATCA
>CAZSHY010000012.1:12250-21914 GCA_964607125.1 uncultured Pseudomonadales bacterium
GTATAGTCCGGGCTTTTCTTGCTGATCTTAAGGGAGAATCTGTCCAAGGTGGCTCCACGCTTACACAACAATTAGTCAAAAAAAGGCTTCTCACCCCTGAGCGTACCATTACGCGCAAACTTAAGGAGTTGCTCTTGGCGGTGATGGTGGAACAAACATATACCAAGGATCAAATTTTAGAAATGTACCTCAATGAAATCCCATACGGCGGCTCAGCATATGGTGTAGAGGAAGCATCTGAACGTTACTTTGGTAAATCTGCTCGTGAATTACATCTACCAGAGGCTGCGCTCCTGGCAGGCTTGCCAGTCGCGCCTTCGGTATATAGTCCCTTTGGCCCCACGCCCGAGTTGTCCAAGCAGCGGCAAAAAGAAGTTTTACGCCGAATGGTTGAGGATGGTTACATCACCGCCGAGGATGCCGACTTGGCAGCGGCTACGCCGCTGCCCCTCCAACCAGACAGCATTGCCATTCAAGCGCCACATTTTGTCATGTACGTTCGTCACTTGTTGGCCCAGCAGTACGGCGAGGATCTGTTGAACCGCGGCGGGCTGGAGGTGAGAACTACACTAGATTTAGAGCTGCAGCAGAGCACTCAGGAAACTGTGACTCGTGAAGTGGCAGCGCTCAACAAGTTGCGCATTAGCAATGGTGCAGCTTTGGTGACCAACCCCCAAACCGGTGAAATTCTAGCCATGGTGGGGAGTACCAACTATTTTGACACCGCCCATGACGGCCAGGTCAATGTAACACTATCTCCGCGTCAGCCAGGTAGTTCTATTAAGCCGCTAATGTACAGCCTAGGGTTGGAGCGAGGACTGACGCCGGCTACCCTGATTGAGGACACACCCATCACCTACAGAACCGAAGGTAGCCCTGCCTACAGCCCCAAAAACTATGATGGCAAGTACCACGGCAAAGTAACCATGCGCGAGGCTCTGGCATCGTCATACAACATTCCGGCAGTCAAGACTCTCAATACTTTAGGTGTAGCAGACTTCATCTCTCATGCCGAAGCCATGGGCATTACCACCTGGCAAGAAAGGAATCGTTTTGGGCTCTCACTCACTCTGGGAGGCGGCGAGGTGAAGATGGCAGACCTGGCCACCGCTTATGGAGCGTTTGCCAATGGAGGTCACAAGTTGGCGCTCAATCCTATTCTAAGTGTTAAATCAGATGACGGCACAGTGCTGTATCAAAACCCTTGCAGTGGGGATGTGGCGGTGGGATCAAGTGAAAAGGCCGACTCGCCTGGCACGGCTGGCCCCTCTAATCCCGATGAAGCCTGCAGTCGCCCCAGCGTGGTGTCGGCGGCCACCGCTTACCAGATTTCCAGCATGCTGTCAGACAACTCCGCTCGCACACCAGCGTTTGGCCCACTGTCGGTGCTACACATTCCCAATCAACAAGTGGCCGTTAAAACTGGCACCACCAATAGTCTGCGCGACAACTGGACTATCGGCTACACCTCAGACAGGCTGGTAGCGGTGTGGGTGGGCAATAATGACAATACGCCCATGAGTTACGTGGCATCTGGCATCACCGGCGCCTCCCCCATTTGGAATAAAATTATCACCCCGCTCCTGCCCAAGACTGCCACCCATGCATTTGCCCAGCCGGCAACCGTAACCCAAGTAGCGATTTGTGCGGCTACCAACACTTTGGCTTGCAAGGGTTGCCCAAGAATAACTCAAGAGTTCTTTAAGATAGGTACACAACCCAAGGTGAGATGTGGGGAGTTTCAAACTGCTAGTTGGCCAGCAGCCACACCACCGCTGAGGCCACCACAGTTAAGATGAGCAGGATGGGTGCCACAAACTTTTCTTTGAGCGCTTGAGATTTTTGCTGAGCTTTTTCTGCTTGGCGCTCCGCTCGTTCCCTGCGACGGTCTTCCTTTTGTTGCTCACGTTGCTCAACGTGTTGGACTAAATCTTGCAGAGATTCATCACGAACAGCTGGAGGGGTTGGCTTGGGCATAACTGAAAAGCACTTATATTGTGCGTAAAACTTGGACTCGCTCAACTATCAATTCAACAGCTTGTTCAATACTCAAGTCGCTGGTGTCTACCACCCAAGCATCAGACACAATTTGGAGGGGGTCGACGCTCCGCTCGATGTCCTGCTTGTCTCGTGTCACTAGCTCGGCGTGAACATGCTCAAAGGTCACATCCTCTCCCTTGGTTTGCAGTTGGAGATGTCGGCGGCGCGCACGGACGGTGTCGTTGGCCGTGAGGTAGATTTTCAGCTGAGCCTCTGGCAGCACTCGATAAGTAATGTCCCTGCCCTCCATGACCACGTCTTGGCTGGCGGCAATTTTTTGTTGTTTTTCAACCAAAATTCGCCGCACATCTTTGTACCGGGCAACACTCGAAGCGCCCATGCTGACAGACTCGGTTCTAATTTTCCAAGAAACATCTTCTCCATCCAACAACACTGTAGTCAGGCGACCATCCTTTTCCAATTCCGATGGATTGCGCATGAAAATATCTGCCTCTCCAACCAGCTTAGCGACAGCTTCCTCATCCTGCAAGTCAGTATCATGGTTGAGCGCCAACAGGGCCGTGGCTCGATACATGGCGCCGGTGTCTACATACAGATAGCCGAGTCGCTCCGCGACGAGGCGGGAGACGGTACCTTTGCCAGCGGCCACAGGACCATCGATGGCGATGTGAAACGGTGCAGGCGCTGGGTGATGTTGACGTTTTTTGGGCATACCAACCACAGCCTGTACTGTACTACGCTAGAGCCAGATGGGCAAGGGACTGGAAAGTCAGAAAATCTAGAAGTTACCGACGGCGAGCCTTGGCCTTGGGCGCAGCTTTTTTGGCGGCTGGCTTGGCAGACTTAGCGGCTGGACGAGACGGTCGAGCCTTGGGCTCTGAACCCATCCACTCGTCTCGATCTGAGGTGAGAAGTCCACCCAAGCCGACAACGATGAGCATGAGCGGCCATAGGTTCCAGAATTCTCTTGGGAGCATGCCCAGATTGCTGGCAAGCAGGACGAGTCCCATGGTAACTAATGCAGCTGGCCAGAAGACGCGTTTGGGCATAGGCAGGCTTTCCTTAAATAAATGATTACTACGAGAGCTAACGCTTGGAGATTACTATACTAGATTGAGTAAGGAGGGGGCAAGAGGGAGATGAAAAAGGACTCAAATATCTATGCTGCTTGAGCGGTTGTGCTTGAAACTTTTTTTATCAACTCATCAAGCGCAAGTCTGCGTTCTGACGTGAGGCTGGGATATATAGTAGCAAGAAACTCTTGGAGTGTTACCTTTGCTGCATCTGAGAGTGACTTTTCAACTTGCTCTTTAGAGAAACATTTTACTACTTCGGCCTCGAGACTTGTGGTGTTACCACCATCACTCTGAACTAACGCTCCGATTTGCTGCCTGCGCTCATGCGGCAACTGCTCTAACATGTTTTTTGTGGATTGCATGCGAACATTTTGAATAAACTTGTCTGCAAATTCTTTTTTGTCCTTGGTATATCCAATTGCGCTCAGTATGGTGGTAATGTATTCAACTGGATCATTCATGACATGCCTCTGCTATATTTGATAATCTTCTGAGGACATACGGTCGGTATCGCTCAGATCTTGACTTGTCACGTCATCTTCTTTGCTTGGCCAATTCATTCTCATCTCATCATTCAAACTTTTGACAGATCTATGTACGATTTCAGTTAGTCTCTTACGAAAATCTTTGAACGCTAACGCGGCTACAAATCCCGAAATAATAAACATTGAAAAATTCACCACAGTAAGGTGGTCAAGCTTATCCATGTATAGGTCGAGAAGTATATTATTTCCAGTGACTGCAACTGCTGCTATGTTGCCTAAACCGGCAAGTGCGGCCAGCTCCGCTCTCAGTTTAAGATCCAAGAGATCGTTATAATGCTCCGTAAGTTGATTGAAATTTTCTGGCCCAATATCAGTAATTAGAGCAACTTCATCGTAAGCTGACTCATCAGAGTCCTGGTCTGGGTCTGGATGTAAATTCTCAGCTTCATCTTGATGATCTACCTCAACAGCCGTATCTTGACCAATTTTGTTTCCTTCGATCATAAGTTGACTTTCATTGAGCCAATATACCATGGCCACTTTGCTTAGAAAATATTCATTTCGTCTCCCTCATCACGGCTGTACCCCTGGAGGTTTCGACCGATCAACGCCGATCGTTTGATACTTCGTCTCACCATCCTGATCGGTTGAGAATGCAAATTGAAAACTCCTATTTTCTAGTTCTATCATCATTTCAACTGCGTTCATGAGAGTGGACAGGTCTTCGTCATACGCTTGCACTCCCTGTCTTCGTAAAGATTCAACAAACTCCTCTTTGTCAAAGATGAGTCCAGTTCCAAGAAGTACCTGAAAGAAAACATTATTTTCAAGTTGAGATTCTATGGATGAGGCAGCCATGCCGTAACTTCCTTCAACATGAGTCAGGTACTCTGAGATCAGCTCTGCTGCAAATTTTGAACTTGCCACCGACAGCTGTTTGTCGCCATTGTCTTTAGTAATCAGTAGTACTGGAGTTGAAACTGTTAGATTTTCAGAATTTTTACACATGTCAGCCCAGACATATAAAGAATATAGGTCAGTGGATTGCAAATCTGATTTTGTGTCATACATCGGCTCAAAGTCATCTTGACCCTGATGAATGTTGTACTTAAAAACACTGTCGCCAAAAGTCACAACCAGCATGGAGATGCCACCCTCCTTTTTGATCTCAAGCTGTGCTATGCCAACTGCTGCCTGGCCTCCTGATCGATCTTCTTCTGGAAGGTAACTGTTTTTTTCGGCCACAGCATCACTCTGCGGAAAATTAATAATTGGGTAATTCTCAAGTTCAGCAAATATTGACTCCGCATCTTTGTTCACATGCTCGTCTGAACCCTCAAAAACGCTAAGTCCCAACGATCGAGATGCAATTTCTTCCCAGTCACTGAATTCACTCTTCAGCTTATCAATTCCCCTGGGTTGATTTGACTCAGTGGGCTTATTTGGATCAGGGGGTTCATTTGACTCGGTGGGTTCATCTGGTCTAGTGAGCTTGAGCTCGCCAAATATTTTGGGCTGACTAAAACTGTCGACCGACTCTCTACTCTGATCTACCGTCTCAGTGACTCCAGTGGGCAGAATTTCTAATTCACCAGATCCCGGTTGCTGACGGTCGGTGCTGCCCGGGACTGAGCCAACCGCCAACGTCGTTGCTGCGACAAACACCCCATAGAATGCTTTTCTTAATCTCGTCTTCAACGATGGCGTCTTTAGCCGATCGCGCTTCTCAAGAGATTGCTCATTGAGCTGGGGCGCAGCATTCAGCTGGCTACTATCCCATTGGCTGCCGTCGAAATTTTTAGATTCAAGCATGATATATCTCCATCCCAGACTACTACAGGCTGAGACCTGATCTTTATGCTATCACAATCGTGACTCAACCAAAACAATCAGGAACAGTAAATGAGATTTACAGCTCGAGAACCATGTAGTACAGTGATTCATGACTGTTACTACTCAAAGGACTCATGGTGGACAATCAAAACAACGCAGCAACTTTCCGAGCAGATCAACAAGCTCAAAGAGAATTTCTTGAGAAAGGTGATAATTTTCGGGAAAGAATACTCCCAAGCTCATTGCTTCTCGATAAGTTTGTTCAGACTCAAACACTTGGCAATGTTTTTCGCAAAGCCGTTAGAGACCTTGGACAGCAACTCGCGACAGACCCATCACTGAAAGTCGCACTTGATCACTCAGATGACCTCTCAGATACCTCTCGACAACATGAGCAGCGATTAGCAGAGTTTATAGAATCAACGCCTATTGCTGGCTACTTACGTAGAATGGAGCCTGATGAAGAAAAACGTGCTAAGGCACTTCGGGTACTTTTGACCAAAGTTACTCGATATGCCGAGGCGGTGAAGAGATCCGATGCGACAAATGAACCAATCCGAAAAGACGACAACTCCGTTGGTCGAGCTGGCCAAGTGACGTATCAATTTGATGCGTACCTCGATGCTGCCGCAACTGAACTTTTAGCAGCTGTCGACAGGCAAATTCCTGATTCTAGTTTTCAAAATTTGTCTGACCTAATCAACCAGTCTCAGGTGTTAATTGAATCTCAACTTGATTCTGATGGCAGATTTTTCGCGCTCTTAAACTGGGTAACAGACACCGCTCGGAAGGTTCGGCAAGAAGGATTAAAAATCTTCAGTACGCCTGAGTCACAGGCTATGCTGGCAAGCCTCGAGCAGCGCGCTGAGCAAAAGAATGGTCTTGGCGGAGTTATTCTGTACGGTCCTCCAGGAACGGGAAAGACAGAGTACCTTGTTGAACGCAACAAGAGGCGTGGCTTTGATAGCCGGGTAATCAGCATTCACCATTTCACCGACTTCGTCCAGCTGGTCGGTGAGAAGCCGGTGCCGATTGGCATCGACAAAGATGCAGCTCAATTGCAAAGACTGCAACTAACTCAAGAGACTCTCAAGGGCATGTCCAGCGAGGATCGTTTCGCATACATTGCCAGCAAGCGCGATTCTGGAGTTGAGTCATGGCAGTTATTTCTCAATGCTGCAGGAGTTGGGGCTGAGATGTCGGTTGACACAATTGATGTAAAAGTCGCTGATCAAATTGTTAACATGCTGCTACAAAAAATTAATGCAACAATCATCAACGTAGGCATGGGGCTAGAAGCGGGTGTTTCAGGTGATGAGGCCTGGGTGAAGGGCGAAATTATTCAAGCTTTTGAAAGTGGCAGGCTCCCAATTCTTGACGAGATGGATAAAGGATCGTCTCATTCGCTTGAAGGAATATCGCGGCTGCTCAACCTGTCTCCTGGTGACACAATTCAGCTGGGTGGAACTACGTACACGATCCCCCACTGGGGCTCAGTTGATGGCACAGCCAACGATATGAACTTGGCGCCATTCCTTCACGACCGTTTTGCTCCAAATGTTATATATGTGGACTACCCATCTCCTTCAGAGTTGCTGCTTAGATCATTAGTTTGGTTGTCGGATGAGAGAGGAAATCTTTCTATTCCTCAAGGGGTTCAGGAACAATACCTCGGATTAGTTATGTATGTTTTCCCCCAAATACAGAAGCTCTACCCAAGTAAAATTGAACATCCACTGTCTAACCGAGGCATCAGAAAATTCTGCCAGATGCTGACGCAAAATGCGTCAATCAGCGAAGCTCTCAATGAACTGCTGCTCAAACCTGGCGCACTCAGTGATAAGGAGTTGGGCCGGTTAGAGATTCGTAAAATTCTTGACAGATTTCCTACTCTTGTCACCCCGTCAATCACGCGCAACGAAAAACCAACGCACACCGGTAAAAACGCGCTGCGAGAGTCGCCACTCTACAAGACTGCACAAGAGCTCTTTACTACTTATGACGTAAACAGAGGTGAATCAGGCGAAGTAAAAATTAATTCTGTGCAACTTGATAAACTTGAACGCCAAGATGACAAAGAAAATAATAGTTCTACCATGGTAGCACGGTCCGGGATTGCGCTAGCAATTGAGACGAAATCTGACCAAGTGTATTTGTCAAGTAGAATCAATGGACGATTATTAAATAAACTTCCGAGCAACGAAACATTGACTCTATCAGCAAAAGAAACACGCATCATGGGTTGCGATACAACGGGTAACAGAATAATACTTAATACCAATAACGTCCTAACCATTGTTGACGTCAGAGCCGGAAAAGCAAAAACTGAGATTATAGATACCAATCAAATCAGCACATCAACACTCACTCCTGACGGCCAGTTTATGATTCGACAGTCATCCAATTCAGTCGATCTGTACGCCGTCGACTTGTTGCTGGGTGGTCTTGATTCGGAAAAGTGCAAGATTAGTTTTGTTGACCAAGACGGCGACCACTTTAGTCCTTCCCGCGTACAAACTTCACCTGATGGGAAATTTCTACTAATTGAGTCTAAGGCTCACGAAACGCATATCGTTCGTCTCTCAGGAATTCCAAGAGGTGGTGGTTTAGTCTCGTTAGCAGAACCATTTGATTCTGCCGGTGGATTCAGCATTGGCAACGGAAATATCCTGGTTAATCGCACAATAAATCCTAGCTCAGGTTACATTCTAAAGTAATCATGGAAAAACTGTTCGGACGTTCTAAAAAAAAATTTCAGGTTGACCCCGAGCTAATGTTGACTGTTAAAAATGTTATAGCTAAAGCAAGACAGGAGGGGGATATTCAACCGACTCCTCCATCAGGAGTAGAAGATGCTAGGAACAAAGAAGTTGAGCGAGCTCTGCAGGAATCTGTCTGCAGATTGCTCGACAACTGGGTCCAGAATAACCCCAATTCACTTGTTAGGATGCCAACAACTCAAAATGAAGTGACACTGATGCGAACCGGAAAGATGAATGCTCCGGCAAAGCGCGCAGCCATTTCGCATGCTTTCACAGGTAGTGCTTCCCCTCCATTACGAGAACAAGCTACTGAACATGCTGGACCAGAAGAAATTTTTCTTCCACGGGCTGAACTACGCTTTCTGCTCAATATATCACCTACCACCAACGTTGATAGGGAAACACTTGATGTTTTGCTTAAGTCACTAAGGACATTTATTGAGCAAACTGAACAATCAGTCAATCAACCGCTGCAAAAAGCAGGATACAAGGTCAGACAGATCGAAAAAACAGTTCATCTAGTTATTGAGGGTGCTCGCCGTTGCTCAGTTAAAATACTAGAATGCCCGTCAGACCCGGGTGGCGCCGATGAATTCCTGGGAGCACTTATCCAAGAGATCCGCGAGGCTATTGATGCCCCTGAAGACAGCTTATCGTATACGCCAAAAATTCAGAGGTCTATAGTTCTAGAAAATGCGATCAGCGATCAGGAATCTGAACCTGTTATTATCATCGCATCCAATAATATTGTTGAGGGTAGATACGCAGAAGCTGTTGATAAACAACGAATTAAAAAGGAACTTCTTGAACCAAAATCGAAAACACGAGCGAACTATCTAAACATCATCGGCGTAAGTGACCAGCCAACTGGCGCCGGCTATTATATCTGTCCTATTAAAAAAAGAACAAATGTTGCAAACTGAAAAACAACCCGATTATATATTTGGGCAGACGAATAAACTAAATGAGTACGCGCGAGCTGAAGTGCTTCATGAAATTAAAAAAAATGTGAGAGAGGTATCTGAGCTCTCTCGTGAAGCACAAGGCATTGTTCAAGATGCTCAAGCAGTTTTAGCGACCTTTTCTGATTCAGAGTCAGTTGTAGTACAAGAACTAGGCAGGCTAGATAAAAATACAGCATTGCAACTACATGCAAGAGCTGCATATGCCGACTCACTCGATGATTCTTTGAACAACAAAAGTGACAATAATGACCTTCTTCTTAATATTTCCGAGTGTTATAGTTTAATTTCTTCCGATACTGATATCACACTTCCAGAATCAACACGAAGAATTTTGGCACGACTTCAACAAGAACTGAGCAACAAAAATGTGATCAATGTCATCAAGATCGCCAAGCAACTTTCGACACACTTCCGAGATACTCATGAGCAGTGGAAAGTTTTGACGAAAGACCCTCTCATTCCACAAGCATTGGTAGACAACGTTGAAGAAATTAAGCAGTCGGTCAAATTAAGGGAGATACTGTTGTTTATCGAAGCAAGAA
>CAZSHY010000013.1:0-5544 GCA_964607125.1 uncultured Pseudomonadales bacterium
GGATTGATCTACCAATCTTTTTCTAGAAAAAGGTGACCGTTTTGGAACGGTCTCCGCATTTGTCGGAGAGACAGGGTTCGAACCTGCGACCTCGCGCACCCCATGCGCGCGCGCTACCATCTGCGCCACTCTCCGTGATCAAGGGCCATAGTATAGCACCTACGCTACGCTTCGTGTAAGGATCACTCAGTATACTTAAGCACAGAGTAGTACGCACCATACAAACCTCCCACTACCCAATAGTCGGCGGCTGTGCTACAAATTACGCACAGATGTAAAAAACCCAAACAATACTATTCAGAAAGGCCCCATGACCAAGACCGCTCCCCAAGAAAAAACCGCCCCAACCAAACCAACTCCCAAGCCGGCTATCAAACACGAGCCGCACGAAGCTCAAAATGAAGAAAAAGCTCGCGCTATTTCTGTAGCGATGCAACAGATTGAAAAACAGTATGGCAAGGGTGCCATCATGAAAATGGGCGACTCGCTTAAAAATATGGCCACCATGCCGGTTATTAAAACTGGATCGCTTTCACTTGACTTGGCCCTCGGCGTAGGCGGTTACCCCAAAGGTCGGATTGTGGAAATTTATGGCCCCGAAGCTTCAGGTAAAACCACCCTGTGTCTACACGCCATTGCAGAAGTTCAGAAGCGAGGCGGAATTGCCGCCTTTGTCGATGTTGAGCATGCTCTAGATCCAGTCCGTGCCAAGAAAATCGGCGTTAACCTTGACGAACTACTGATTTCACAGCCAGACTACGGTGAGCAGGCCTTAGAAATTGCCGAAACGCTCATTAGATCGGGTGGTGTTGACATCGTCATCGTTGACTCTGTGGCCGCTCTGGTTCCAAAATCTGAAATTGAAGGTGAAATGGGCGACTCACAAATGGGCGTTCAAGCTCGGCTCATGTCTCAGGCTATGCGTAAACTTACAGCCGCAATTAACCGCACTCAAACGCTCGTTGTCTTCACCAACCAGTTGCGACATAAAATTGGAGTTCTCTTCGGTAGCCCAGAAACCACAACTGGCGGTAACGCTCTTAAATTCTATGCCTCTCTCAGACTAGACATTCGCAAAATTGGCAACATTCAAGAGGGTGAGAACATCGTCGGTAGCAGGCACCGTGTAAAAGTTAAGAAAAACAAAGTTGCGCCACCTTTCCAAGCTGCAGAGTTTGACATGGATGACAACGGTATTTCCCTAACCGGCGACATAGTTGACGTCGGCTCAGATAAAGGTGTCCTAGAAAAATCGGGCAGCTTCTATAAGTATGGAGGCGAGGTGCTTGCACAGGGTCGTGAAGCCACCAAATCATACTTGGCAGAACACCACGATGTGCTCCGTAAGCTTGAGAAAGAAATCTGGGAGCTGATCAAGCAAGAAAAAGAAGCTGAAGTAGCAGGCAGATAATCCAATTTTCCTCGAGACAGATGCGTATTTTCTTGACGTAGCAGTCCGCGGCTTTGATTGACTCTGCGGGGTTTTAGCAGTACAATAGCCCCATATTAATACGAATCTGTGCCCTCAAGCACACCAGAGAAAAGTTTATCGTTTTGATCACTAGGCATATAACTATGAAATCGGGATTACGCAGTAATCACTCAATCCTCACTTCACGCATACAGTAATCACCTTGTGTGATATGTTTGCTGCCTGACTTTCAAACTTTTTTTCTTTGGCACCTTGGGGCACCACCAGGAGTCATATGTCATTCTTTAATAATTTATCTGCCCTTTTTGGCACCAAGCAGCCAGGCGGCAAAAAAGCATCACCCGCCAAGCCCTCAGCTCAACGTCTCAGTGTCGCAATTCCAGCTCCGCTGCCTCTCAAGCCGGTTCAGCCACTTAAGAACCAACCTCAGGCCAAGCAGGCTCGTGGACGCGCGGCTAAAGACGCTGTAGCGATGCCCGGAGTTACTCAAACAACTCCAGCACCTGTCCAGCCTCTAGTTGTTCCCACAGACACCAAAGCCCAACTCGATGATCTCGTTCGGGACGCACAGTCCAAGGCTAGAGAAATCATTGTAGAAGCTAAAGCAGAAGCGCTGACCATACGCTCAGACGCAGAGAGAAAATCTCGCGAGTTGGCTACCCAACTGGAAAATCAACAACGTTCATTAGACAGTAAGCTCGACAAGATTGACGAGCGCCTGAGCCAAATGGACCGCAAGGAAGCCACCATTGACTCAGAGAAAAAAGACATCGAGAGTCTCAAGGTTAAGCTCAAACAGGGACATGATGAGGTTCTGGAGCGTTTAGAAAAAGCCGCCCACTTAACCGTCGACGAAGCCAAAACTGAGCTGTTCACCGATCTCGAGTCGCGCATGGCCCGCGACATGGCACAGTACATTCGCCAGCGCGAGGAAGTGGCTAAAAGCGAAGCCGATGACCGTGTTCGCGAAATTCTAGTTGATGCCATGAAACACGGCGCAACTGACTACGTTCCCGAGTACACTATTTCTGTAGTTCACTTACCTTCAGAAGAAGCCAAGGGCAAAATCATCGGTAAATCCGGGCGCAACATTCACACCTTTGAGAAAGTGACTGGCGTTGATGTTGATCTTGATGTGTCTCCTACCGAGGTGCGTCTTTCCTGCTACGATCCAGTTCGTCGCGAGGTTGGCCGAATTGCACTCGAGCGCTTGGTCAAAGACGGTCGCATCCAACCAAGTCGAATTGAAGAAACCGTTGAGAAAGTTCGCTCAGAGCTGGACAAAATCATATTTGAGGCAGGCAAAACACTTTGTCATGACCTAAATGTCTACAACTTGCCCGCAGACCTTATGAAGTTGCTCGGAAAGTTTAAGTACCGCTTCTCATATGGTCAAAACATGATTGCCCACACCATGGAAGAAACCAAAATTGGTGTTAAACTGGCCAGCGAACTAGGACTTGATGTGAACATCGTCAAACTCGGCTGTTTGCTCCATGATATTGGTAAAGTTTCCGAGGAAGAGGAAGGTAGTCACATTGAGCTGGGTGTCAAAATTGCCAAGCGCTTTAATTTGCCTCAAGCAGTCATCGACTGTATTGCACAACATCACGAGGACGAACCCTTCACTGGTGCCGAGCAAATGGTCGTTTACATCTCAGACGCAATCTCTGGAGCAAGACCTGGCGCCCGTTACGAGAACTATGAAGAGTACGTTAAGCGCTTGACTCAGCTTGAAGACATTGCCACCGCTTACGAACAAGTCAAACAGGCTTATGCAATTCAGGCCGGTCGCGAGGTTAGAGTTCTGCTCGAGCCTGAGCACTCCAAGGATGATGACGTAAAAGTTCTGAGTCTCAAAATCAAAGATGAAATTCAGAATAAGGTTACTTATCCTGGCACGGTCACCGTCACTGTAATTCGCGAGGTTCGTGGCCAAGCAGTTGCAAAGTAGCACGATCACTTTAGAATAAACACAACTATGCAAACATTTTGGCTCTCAGTTCAGATCGTGATTGCAATTTTAATTATTGCTGCGGTCCTGGTTCAAGCACAAGGAACAGGTCTCGGTTCCAGCTGGGGTGGTGGCGGAGAAACCTACCACACCAAGCGCGGAATTGAAAAAGTTGTTTTTTACGCCACCATCGTCCTAACGGCACTTTTTAGTGTCGTATCATTGGTCGTTCTGGCTGTAAAATAGCAACATGCGCAAGTTTTATTGGTACCTCACGGCATACATTCATAAACACGGTTTGGTGGTGGTTGCCTCCGTGCTCGGAGCCATAGTCCTGTTTTCATTTTTGATTCCCATTTTGGTAACCAACTTAGAAAAAAATACTCGTTATTATGTGGGCATTGTCGGCGAATATACCCTGGAAACCCTACCTCCGGTTATTAAGAACCAAATTAGCGTTGGCTTGACCAGTGTGGAGGCAGACGGCACAGTTGCGCCACTACTCTCAGACAGATGGACCATCGAACATGAAGGCCTAACTTACCGATTCGTACTTAAAGATGACATTTTCTGGCAGGATGGCAAGCGCCTCGAGCCATCTGATATTAAGTATGATCTCAAAGATGTAGAAACCATTATCACGCCCAATGACATTGTGTACAAACTGCCCGGACCGTTTGCTCCATTTCCCACTATAGTTTCCGAGCCATTGCTGAGACCCACTACATTGGTCAAGTATTTTTTCTTGAAAAGACCATCTTATTTAGGTATTGGTGAGTACCATATTACCGATTACACACTCAGAGGCAACCGCCTTACTCAACTTGTGATAGATGGCAAAACCGAGCGCTATGTGTATCGTTTTTACCTGACTGAGGCAGATGCGATCACTGCTTATAAACATGGCCAAGTTGACATCTTGCCAGATTTGGCTGGCGTGTATGACATTATGAACTGGAAAAACACGCTGGTTGAGCAAAAAATGCAGTCAGATCAATACCTCGCAGTGTTCTTCAACCTCCGCAGTCCTTTATTTGATAAAAACGTTCGCCAAGCGCTAAATTACGCGCTCACCAAACCTGGAGAAGCGGAACGCGCCATTGGTCCGATTAATCCGCAATCATGGGCCTACTTGGAAGGTGGTAAAGGTTACGAAAAAGATTGGAACCGCGGCAGCGAGCGACTACTTAGCGAAATCCCACCTCAACCGCTCCAGTTAGAGCTGGTAACTACTGCACTGTTTGAGAAGGATGCCGAAGCTATCAAACAAGAATGGGAGTCTTTTGGTCAAAAAGTCTATGACGACTGCCTTGCCAAAAAAGACATCTCAGACAAGACTACGTGTGAGCGAGTCAAAATAGCTGTAACAGTTAAAATTACCAACTTTCCCGATACCAGCAACTTCCAAGTCTTACTCATCGGTCAACAAGCACCACCCGATCCCGATCAATACGCACTTTGGCACTCACAACAAAGCACCAACTTCACCGGATACAAAAATACTAGAATTGATAACCTCCTGGAAAAAGGCAGACAAACCTTTGATCAAAAAGAGCGTAAAGAGCTCTATCAAGAATTCCAACAATTTTTCTTGGAAGATTCACCAGCTGTTTTTCTGCGCCACTTGCGGAGCTATTCCATAGAGCGAAGTTAAAGCTTGCGCGTTTTTTTTCTTAACCACTCAAAACCATAGGTCAGCCAATACTTCGGTGTCAGCACAATGTCATGTGCAGGCAAGTATGGTACCTCATAACCACCAAAACCGCGCTTGAAAAGTGACACACCCGCAAATCGATGTTGAGGCTGATCAGCCGGAGCAATTCCCCAGAAGTTGTATCGCGTGCAGCCTCTGGCTTTAGCTTCTTTGATAGCCGCCCACTGGGCTGCATAGCTACCCGGGAAGGTTGAATTTAGCTCAGTAGAAACACCATAATGATAAACCGCCTCATGATTATAAAAAATAATAAATGCCGAAGCTAACAGCTGGCCATCTTTATGAGCGTGAACAAGTGCCGCTGCTCCAGCTTGAGCAAACACCGCAAACTGCTCGGTGAGAAATTGTTCTGAAAATGGCACGAATGCATGCCGCTTGGCTACTTCCGCTTGAAGTTGATAAAACTGATGCATTTGAGCTACGTCCGTAGAAATGCTAGTCACA
>CAZSHY010000013.1:5554-14640 GCA_964607125.1 uncultured Pseudomonadales bacterium
CTTGCGAATAGAGAAACGATGATTTTTACGCATACCTGCCAGCAGCTCTTCTTCTGACAACGTTAAGTCCAGTTGTAACGTCAGGTCAGCTGTCACATGCATTGGAGACTCTACCCAACCCTGTTGCTTAGCTAATGCCCGCAACGAGGGAGCGTCAACTACTTGCGGTCTGAAGCGAACAAATTGGCACGAATGCTGCTTAGCTACTTGTTTGATCTTAGAAAAAACCGCATCCACCAACTGCTGATTACTCCAGTCTAATAGCGGTCCGCCAGCTATGGTCAAGTACGTGCCCCGCTTGGCCACCTCTTTGACTGCCAAGAATAATCCGGTTGCTCCAGCAGCGTGCACAGTTTCCCGCACCACCACCTTGCCTAAGCGCTCTTGAAATGCTGCCCAGTGATGAGATTGCAGAAAATTTGCCTCAGGATGAGCCTCAATGGCCTGTTCCCAGGCTTGGTCCACTGCTACCAAACTGGCACCTGCATCACTCATGAGTGTCTTTCTATTGCCGCCACAATGCGTTGAGCATCTGGTTTAGTAATTTCTAGATGTGTTGGCAAGTTGAATATCCGCAAACTGAGGGACTCAGCGTTGGGACAGCTGCCAGCTGCATACACGGACTGAAGCGCCAGCCTACCTGAATCAACCGCCGATCGATACCATCTATCTGTTAAGTGAATACCTTCGGCGGCCAGTGCTAAGCCCAGTTCATCTGGTTTGGCTATTGCAATGGGATAGCGCAACACCGTCGACTGCCCTATTTTATCCTGAGCTAATAACTTTTTAAGCTCTTGCCTTGAGGTTAAGCCTTCTTCATAGAGTTGAGCAAGTTGGCGCCGATGGTAAAGTTGTGCATCAAGCTTAGCCCAACTCTCCAGAGCCAGTTGGGCGTAGGCCGCCGGGAGTCCTGTCATTTGCTGAGTTGGACTTTGTGTCGGAGATTTCAAAATACCTAATGCCTTGCCAAAGTAAAACAAAACCGAGCCTAATCCCCAGCGCAAGGTCCGCCTTATCATCCAAGTCCAGATAGGATAAACCAAATCCCGAATGACAATTTGTTTCGGAGGCGTGGTAGTGGCCACGTTGGCGTATAACTCAGCTGCAGCCTTACGAACATTTGCTACCCTTATCACGCATGCTCCGCCTGACAATGCGTCGATAATTTTATCTCGTCCAAACGAGCAAATTACAATATCCGCGCTACTGCCCAGTTTTTGTCCAGCGCTATCAGTTCCACCAAATGCTTGAGCCAAATCTTCGATTAGTGTCAACTTTTTTTGGTTACACCAGGCTCTGATAGCCACCGTGTCTGCGGGCATACCTAACGAATGTTGGATTAAGACAGCCTTGATTAATTCTGGATGGGGGACAGCATCATATGCAGCTTGGAGCGTTTCTGGGCTCAGATTGGTGCTGTCCGGAGCTAAATCTACATAGAGTGGCTGAGCACCCGCTCTCATCACACCATCTTCAATAGCCTGGCAAGCAAAAGCCTGAGTCATGAGCAGGTCGTCCGGCTTGAGTTTCAAGCTGCGCAGTGCAAACTCGATAGCATCTCTGCCTTTAAAAAATAAATATGCATCGCCACCAAACTCTGCCACCAACTTGGTGATTAAGGTATCTGGCGCACTCGAGTTGGCTGAAATGAGTTGAGACAAGGCCGATATGGCTGTCGCCAAGGAATAGTGTGAACCTAAACTGTTAAACAAAGGTTTCATATTTGCCTATTCTTTAAGTGCGCCCAAGGCTTGTGAAAACCAACCTGGCATTTTGCCCTCAATCAGAATCATCGTATCATGGTTCAATCTATTCAGTTGGTCCTCAATCAGTTCCTGATCTGCAGTGAATTCAGTCTTAAACTGTAAGGCAAATTGATCTTTTCCAGACTGACCCACGTACCAAACATGAGATACGACCTCAGTAGCAAGCTTTGCTAACTGCGCATGAATTGCTTCGGATTCACCACCCAAATCTACAATCCCGGGTGTAACCAGAATAATTTGCTCAGGTTTCTTGCCAGGCAAATGTGCAACTAGGTCAAGTGCAGCTCTAAAACCCTGGGGATTAGATGTGCCACCATCGTCAATGACTCTAGCCCCCGATTTAAGTTGGTAGGCAGAGATAAAGGTTCCAGATGGCGCAAATGTTTCCAGGGCGCTGATTATCTGATCTCGATTCACGTCTAATTTAGCTGCTACCGCAATTACTAGCTTAAGAATTTCAAAGTAATGCATACCAACTAACCGCGTGTGCACGCGCTGAACGCCCCAGGCGAATGAAAGTCTGCCTAAGGTATCAAGCTTAGCAGCACTCAAGTGTCTAACCATAGACTGCGCACTGGCCGGGTAAACAGAAATGCTGGCTGCTTCGCGATTACGTTTTAAACCTTGATCAACAATTTGTTTTACCTGGGGCAAAATGTCGTTGTAAAAAACACTTCCAGCGCCTGCCAAGGCTGCGACCAGCTCTGATTTTGCCCTAATAATGTGTTGTAGAGAGGTAAACAGCCCCAAGTGCTGCTTGGTTATGCCTGTCACGACGGCTATTTTTGGTACAAATCTGCTGGCCAATGCTGCAATTTCTCCAGGACCATACGCTCCAAACTCCAGAACAGCGATGCTTTCTCCGTGGTATCCGCTTACGATACTATTTGCAACCGAATAGCGGGTGTTGAATGAACGAGGTGTAGCAAAAACAGTGTAGCGACTCCGAAGCACATGAGCCAAGAGTTGTTTAGTTGAACTTTTACCATAACTACCGGTGATGCCAATTATTAAAGGTTGACGCTGGTTCAGCACCGCACTTGCTCTCGCCAAGACTTGGCTGGTTTGCCATGCTGCCACAACCGCACTGGGAATAATACTCACGCCCACAAAAACCGGCACCAAGATAATAGCCAAGGCGCCACTTGCCACAGCGAGCAACCATCCGCGCTCTGGGGTCAATTGGGGCAATTGCCAGGCAAGTGCTAGACCAACTAATCCATATAAAATCAGGGTTGTTGCTACCACAGCTAGCACGCGAGCTGTTAGCTTTGGGCGCTTAAAACCGGTCCGCGAAAAATCCCTTAGACCTGGAATAAATCTCAATAGCTCGAGCAAGCCTTCGTCTGTAGTAAAGAAGAGCTTAAGTCTATCAAGTCGATATTCCTTCTGCTGGGCCAAAGCCACAAAACGGGAAAGTCTAATCAACCAAACTACACCAAGTGCTAGTGCCCACCAGGTCATGCCGTCTCCTGCAGAGCTAGTTTGTGCCAAATGAATTCATCGACAGCTTGAGCCACTTGAGTGGTATGAGTGTATTGGGGCGAGTGCCTGGCACTAGCGATGGTGACAAGTTGTGCACCGGGAATAGTTTCAGCTAATTTCTGTCCCATAAACATGGGTGTAGCAGTATCCAGCTCTCCCCAAATGATTAAGGTTGGTATAGATATCTCGGCCGCTTGGGTGAGCACCTCCTGTGTAATCACTGCGGCCATTATCTGTCGCTGAATCAAGTTGGCATCCAAGTAGTCATGCTCGCCAAGTAGTTTGTAAACCAACTTTCTAGCGAACGGTACAAATTTGAGTGGTCGTGCAAGTTTAGCCAGCGTTGAAAAAACGGTTCGCTTCATGACTTTATGCCAGCGCCGATCAATTAAACCAGCAGAATCTATTAAAACTAGCCCACTTACAATGTTGTTCAACTGGTCAGCATGCGCCAAAGCAATTTGCCCACCAAATGAGTGACCTAAGAGCACCAACTTTCGTTGGCCATGCTCGTGTTGCAGCTGAGTAAGTTGCTCACCCAACCATAGATTGTAGTCAGTAAGTGTCCATGGTTGATTCAGCTGAGTATCCAAGCCTGGTATTGATAGAAATTCTGTCTCAAATCCAGAACGATGCAGTTCGTCGCGAAATGGTTGCCAGCGATTCACTGTCAGTTCACTGCTAACCCAACCGTGCAAAATCACAATCACCGGCGAATTTTTCACTGACTTGTGCTCATAGTATACACTTGGCACATGCAAAAACGAACGCTCCTCATGGTGGTACTCATCCTGGCAGGCCTGACCTTGACTGGATGCCAACCTCCCAACCCAACCGCTTCTACAGACATAAATCTATCTAGCCCGCCGGCACTTGACTCAAAGCCTACAAACACCGATACTAACCCAAAACAGAATGGATCAACTATGAAAACCATCGCCGACTTCAAACCAGACACAGCCACCATGGCCACCTTCAAGACTAACAAGGGAACCTTTGAAATGAAACTTTTCCGTGAGGAAGCTCCCCTCACTACCCTCAACTTCATCTCTCTGGTCAGATCAGGGACTTACGATGGCATGACATTTCATCGCGTCATACCTGGATTCATGGCGCAAGTTGGTGATCCACTATCCAAAGATGAAACCAAAAAGGCACTTTGGGGTACAGGCGGACCAGGCTACACCATTGCCGATGAGTTTGGACCAGGTCTCATGCATGATCAGGCGGGCATAGTTTCCATGGCCAATGCCGGACCAAACACAGGTGGCAGTCAGTTCTTCATTACTTACGACGCCACGTCCTGGTTAGATGGCAAACACGCTATTTTCGGTAAAATAAATTCTGGTATGGAAGTGGTTTCAGCAATTACCATGGGTGATAAGATTGAGAGCGTCACACTCAAGTAAGCGGAGCTGGCTTTGGCAAGTATTAGTTTTGGCCGTGGGTATTAGCCTAGTCTTTTTGTGGCCGATTGTAGTCAACTTTTCAACTCACCTGACATCCCATGACGACGGATTGTTGATTGGCTGGACCATCAATTGGGTCTCTTCAGCTATCCTGAATGGACAAAATATTTTTAACGCGCCATTTCTCTTCCCATTTTCCAATAGCCTATCCTTCTCTCAACAATTCTTATCAACTGGCTTGATTAATTTACCAATTTATTTGGCTGGATTTTCAATTGTTCAAGCGGAAAATCTGCATTTTATATTGGGCTCAGTATTCATGTTTGTGAGCATGGCTGCCCTAGCGCAACATGTGACCAAGTCATTTCCCGCAGCAATTTTATCAGCTATCATCTTTGTGTTTGGGCCACTTCACGCAGAGTTTATAGTTCACCTTCATGTTTACTTGTTGGCTGGGTTACCACTTGCCATCCTTTCGCTCCTTAAGCTCAGCACGACACCGCTGACCAATGTACGGGCCACCTGGTGCTGGTGGTCCATGCTTTGGCTGGCTGTCCTGTATCAGGCACTTAACGATCCTCATACACTTTATTTCACTGTCGCAAGTTTGGGAGCTGTGGCCATCAGTACATCCAGCGTCCGAGCCTGGATTCGCTCGGTTTTGCGAGGGCAATTGGCCGCGCGCAGCGCGGCAGGCCTGGCTTTAACCTCAGTGTTAGGTTGTAGCTTAATTTATTGGTCATATTCTCATTACCTGGATGTCTCGCAAACTTTTAATTACACCCGTAGCATTCGGGATGCAGCTCATATTTCCTACTCTTTGAACAAGTTGGTCAGTCTAGAACTGTTATGGATGTACTTTGTCTGCGTCATGGTATGGTGGCGTTCTCGACGCAAAATTACTCAAAAATTTGTTTTTTATTCTGGTGTTCCCTGGCTAATTATGGCTATTTTAGGCATTACTTTATCGCTCGGTCCGGTTATGAAAATTGACGGGCAGACACTCAAATTGGGACCACTGTTTTTCCCTTTGCCCTACGCCCTGGCCTACTACATTGTGCCGGGTTTTCAGGCAATGCGGGCTGCTACCAGATGGTTGGTGGTAGCCAACCTAGGAATGGCAATGATTGCTGCTGTTGGCCTTGCTCAGAGTCATCTCAAACCAGCCAAGTTATGGCTGGTAGTGGGGCTGATTACTGCAGGCTGTTGGCTGTTGAGTCGCCCGTTCATCCAAGTCTACCCAGTAACTCAGTTTGCGCCCTCTATTTACCACCAGCTTGCCCGGCTGCCTGATGGGGCTGTCGCAGAGTTCCCCATATTTCATTGGGATATGCCGCCATTTAGTTCACTTGAAGCAGAGCGACTGATGTATCAAACCATTCACCGACACCCGTTGTACAATGGCATAACTGGATTCACGCCACCGCAGCGATTGACGGATATTTTGTGGCTTTGGCAGGAATTTCCCAGCCACAACTCGCTTAAGTATCTGCGTCATAATAATGTAAGCTTTGTTGTAGTACACTTTGATCAATATCATGATATCAATACTGTTACGTGGCGGCATGATGGAGTGCAGGTGCCGTCGTTAGAAACAATACGGTCGGGAATTCAAAATGCCATCTCATCAAACAGCCTTAAACAAATCATATGCATAGAATCAGCTTGCGTTTACTCACTGCCATAATACTTGGTGGCAGTCTTTTTATAATTGGTTGGTCTGCCTGGCATTCTTTTCAGCTGGCACAAGCGTTTAAACATGCCAATTGGAATCAGGCGGCTCGGTCTGCAAAATTAGCACATCCTCCGGTCAAAGTCATGAGCGTAGTCACCGGCCACGCCGTACCTGATCTTGAAGTTTGGAACGCATCACTGGAGTTAAGCCAATCTGCGCTCAGGGCTACTGTTCTATCTAATTCATCTTCAGTCGGATCAGATTCTCCAACTGGTGTTTTATTTGATGGTCGGCCATTCTTGACAGAACTCCCAGCCATAAATACTCAGGTTGGTGTCATTACTGACCAACTTCCTCGGACCTGGGTAATAAGAAAATGGCTACCGGCGCCGTTGCTCCAGCTGATACCTAGTTCCGCCAAACTTCTTAGCCAACTTACTCCCACTCTCCAGTCACTAACTACCGGGACACATCGGTGGCTAGTTTTATTCCAAAATCATCACGAGCTAAGACCAACGGGTGGATTTATGGGCTCATATGCCGTGTTGACAGTAGTTGAAGGTCAATTGCTAGAAGTTGCAGTTGAAGATATTTATGACGCCGATGGTCAGTTTACTGGATACATCGCAGCGCCGCCAGGTGTTCAAGAGTACTTAAGCAGCAATCACGGCTTGCGCTTACCAGATGCCAACTGGGACGCAGATTTTCCCACAAGCGCCCAAACCGTGCTTAAGTACTTTGCACTTTCAGACCGCACCCACATCGACCTAGTGGCAGCCGTGACTCTTGATCTCGCCCAACAAATTTTAGCCGTGACTGGTCCAATTTACCTGCCAGATTATCAGACCTCGGTTAATTCTGAGACGCTACCCACAGTTTTGGGCTCACATAGAAACAATTACTTTCCCGGAAGTATCCAAAAAAAACATATGTTGGCGCATCTGCTGACTCAGCTGCGCCTGACTGCGGGCAAGCTTTCACAAACCCAGATAACTCAACTGCTCAACTTAGCTCATAATTCATTTCAAGCCAAATCCATCCAAATTTTTGGTGTTGACCCAGTTACCCAATCTCAACTTGTGGACGCGGGGGTAAGTGGAGCTCTCCCTGGGGGCACCCAGGATTTAGTCGCTTTGGTTGAGGCCAATGTGGGCATTAATAAGTCAAATCGAGCGGTGACTCGGAGTTATGATCTAGATTTGGACCAATATCGAGTTGGTGTTTCCACTCTTTTTACTAACGGCAATGCGCCTCTTGATGCCCAGGCTCTAGCCAACTTGCCAGCATCTAGTTCTGCCCATCTTGCGTACGTTAATTACCAACGCGTGCTGGTACCCGCATCTTGGCAAGTTTCCGAAATCACCTTTGATGGCCAAAGTATTTCAGATTGGCATGAGCGCATTTTTCAAACCGATACTCAAACGCTTAAAGAAATTGGCTTGCTCATAGTTGTCCCGGAGCTGAGTAGCCGGAGATTGAGCTTAGAGTTTTCCACGCCTCCATTTACCCAAGACCTGATTCTGTTCAAGCAGGCTGGGGTACCCCCAAGCGCTTACTCTGTAAAGCGTGCCAGTGGTCAGGTGGAGTCGGGCATTCTCGAGTCAGACGTCGTCTTGGCCCGCTGATCCATGGTACAATCTGGTGCATGGATCAGCAACTTGTCGAGTCAGCACGCACCTTGGTTAATAAAAGCAAATTACTTCAAGAAACCGCCCCGCGGGCGCAGCTTCAAGCTCAAGTTCAAACTCTAGAATCACAAACTTTCAACCCTGGCTTCTGGCAGTTACCAAGCGCACAAGCTGTCATGCAAGAGCTTTCAGCGGCAAAATCAGCTCTGGCAGAGCTCGATGAGGTTAGTGCCACCACTGATGACTTGTCAGCGCTGTTAGATCTTAGTTCTGAAACCAACCAGCAAGCCGACGACGCGCAAACTCTTGAGTTAAATCAGGAATGTCAGCGGTTAATTCACCAACTCACCTCCCAACTAAGTCAGTTAGAGCTACACCAGTACCTCAATGGTGCTTTCGATCGCTCTGCAGCCATTTTTGCAGTTCATTCAGGTCAGGGCGGGACTGAGGCAATGGATTGGGCTGAAATGCTGTGTCGGATGTATGTACGCTACTTCGAACGTAAAGGTTGGAAGTATAGATTGATCTACGAATCCAGAGGCGAAGAAGCAGGTATTAAAGCGGCCGAGTATGAAATAGACGCCGCCTATGCCTACGGTTTTCTCAAGCGTGAGGCAGGCACCCACCGTTTGGTTAGACTCAGTCCATTCAATGCCGATAGTTTGCGGCAAACCTCATTTGCTCTAGTGGAACTACTGCCAATTTTGCCCGATGATGCCGTCATTGAAGTTTCAGACTCAGATCTGGAGTGGAAGTTTAGTCGATCTGGTGGCGCAGGCGGTCAAAATGTTAATAAAGTTAATACCGCCGTGGAGCTGCGCCATATTCCATCTGGCATTACGGTTCGGAGCCGCGAAGAACGCAGCCAGGTACAAAACAAGGAGCGGGCGCTCAAAAAACTCAAAAGTCAGCTAGCGCTCCGTGAAGAAGCTGCGCGGCGAGCCCAGTTGTCACAAGAAAAAGGCGAGTTTGTCCAGGCTAGCTGGGGCAATCAAATTCGCAACTATGTACTTCACCCTTACCACTTGGTTAAAGACACGCGCACAGGGGTTGAAACTGCTGACACTCAAGCGGTTTTAGATGGTGATCTGGATGCCTTCGTTGAAGCGGAAATTGCTCAACT
>CAZSHY010000013.1:14650-21876 GCA_964607125.1 uncultured Pseudomonadales bacterium
ATACTCGTACTCGTATGCATAAACTTAGCCTAACTGATCCAACTCAAGAACCAGTCATTGACACCCCTACAACCAGCGTTGATACTCAAGTTTCAACGCAACCAAGTATGCCTTCACTCAGGAGTCAAACCATGAACAAGTCTAGTGTATCGGGAAAATTTTTAATTGTGACCTTCGCAGTTCTGCTCGGTATATTTACAGGTTACAGCGGCTACAAACTTACCGCCAAGACTCCAGCGGGTCAAACAGCTGATGGTACCTCGGTTCAGAGGCATCCCGGAGATGATGTCAAAGTTGGCGATGTCTTTGGTAGCACTGATGAAAAAACTTTCAAAGACAACGCCGAGGGTTACCTCGAGTTTGGTGGCATAGATGGTGAAGGTTCACATAAATTGCTCCGTCCAGGTGGTGACAACAAGACCGTCTACCTCACCTCATCAGTTATAGATTTGGACAAATTTCAAAGCATGGAAATTAAAGTTTGGGGCGAAACCAACAAAGGCCAAAAGGCCGGTTGGTTGATGGATGTCGGTCGTGTTCAAGTCATCAATCTCCAAGGTACAGTACCCACAGAAGAATAGCAGTTGGACTGCCTGCCCATGATAAGATTCGACAAAGTAACCAAACAGTTTACTCAAGATGCTTACGGTGTCACAGATATCACCTTTGAGATTGAGCCGGGCGAGTTCGTGGTTTTAACAGGAAAATCTGGCGCTGGCAAAACCACTCTCATGCGGCTGATGACCAAGGAGTACGTCCCCAGTGCGGGCGATATTATATTTGAAGACATTAATCTCAATGACATCTCATACGGCAATGTCCACCTACTGCGTCGACGTATTGGCGTAGTCTTCCAGGATTATCGTCTCCTGCCAGAACTAAATGTTTGGGAAAATATTGCCCTGCCGTTGTCTATTTCCGGCCAGCCATTGGCAGAAATTGAAGAACGAGTCACCGATTTGCTCAGACTCATCAATTTACCCCAAAAAGCCTACTTATTCCCCAGTCAACTTTCAGGAGGTGAGGCCCAAAGAGTTAGCATAGCTCGCGCGCTGGCGGTAGGTCCGTCAGTAATTTTTGCCGATGAGCCAACTGGTAATCTTGATCAAGAAACATCAGAGTCAATTGCTCGGTTGCTCAAGAAAATTAACCAGCTTGGCACAACTGTGTTTTTCGCCACCCATGACATTTCGGTTTTGGAGTTGTTCAAGAAAGACCGTCACCTACATCTAGAAAATGGCAAACTGGTACATGACACTCATGCGACTAAATCCAAACCTACCAAAGCTGCTAAGGCCAAACAGGCAGCGCCAGATGCCAGTCCTGAACCAGATTCTCAGAAAGAACCTGATGAGAAACCAGAGCCCGAGGTCGAGCGTGAATCAGACGAAGAGCAAGAGCCAGATAAAAAGCGCCAACCAGTTACTGAGCCCAAACCTGATTCCGATGACAAAAACTCTGACCACGAGCCAACCAAAAAGCCAGGTTTTTTCAAACGATTGTTTGGCCGCAAACATCAACAAACATCGGATTCTGACTCTAGCCCTGAAACAGCTCCAACCAAAAAAATGAAAATTAAGGTGGAGTCAGTTGACTAAACAAGGACCAACATGAGTTCACTCAATACCGCCCTCACCACCATTCGCCGGTCGCCTTATCAGGCATTGGTGTCAATTGCCATGGTCAGCGTGACCTTTTTTGTAGGCTTCGCCTTCTCTTTCTTAATCTTGGGTGCCAATCAAGTCCTCCGCTATTACGAATCCTTGCCCCAAGTAATTGCGTTTTTTAAACTCGATGCAGAAAGTAGCACCGTCAAGGCTGGTCAAGAAATTATGTCCGCCAAACCCTACGTCAGTTTGGTCAAGGTTGTGGATCAAGCGGACGCGCTTAAGCTCTACCAAGAAACCAACAAAGACGAGCCACTATTGCTCGAGCTGGTTACGGCCGACATTTTGCCCGCTAGCATTGATGTGCGAGCCAAAAACTTGGATTCACTTCCATTGATTAAAAAAGACCTGGAGTCCTTGGCTGGCGTGGACGAGGTTAAACTGCAAGAAGATATTGTAGAAAAATTTAAGAGATGGTCAGCTTCAGTTCGGTTAATTGGCTTAGCAACATTCACAGTCTTGGGTGGGATTTCATTTCTGATTATTACTGTAGTTGTGGCCATGAAGGCTACCGCACAGAAGCGGGCTATTGGCATCATGCGTATGATCGGGGCCACCAAAGGCTACATTCGGCTGCCATTTCTATTTGAAGGCGTACTCTATGGTCTGAGCGGATCCTTAATTGGCTGGCTGGCAGCTTACGCTGGCTTACTCTACCTGACACCGACAATTCAGTCATTTATTTCCGAACTCCAGCTTCTGCCTGCGCCGATTGAAGTGCTTGCCATTCAAATGGGTATAGGTGTGGCGGTGGGTGTACTCCTTGGTGGATTTGCTGGCTTATTGGCGGTGAACAGATTGATTAAGCAGTAAGGCTACCATGGACGCATTGCACATACGTCGACAGCAACAGCTCGCTCCAGCTCAACTGGGTCTGTTTGCCACACTTTTAGTAATTGTATTTTTTTCTGCTTTTCTCCGCCCTAACTTTGGACAACTAGTGCCCCAGGCGCAAGCTATCGACAGCTGTGAGAATTTCCAGTGCAATGCCGAGCAGCAGGGTGACAATGAGTACTACGACTGCATCTCGCAAAAAAAGAGCTGCATCGAGCAAAAACTCTCAGAGGTCCAAACTCAAAAAACCTCTCTGACCAACACCATCGCCATCATCAACGGCCAAATTAGCATCCAGCAGTTGCAAATTGACCAACTCCAGGCAGAAATTGCCGTCCTGGAACGAGACATTACTGGTCTATCCGAGCGGATTTCTGGCCTGAACTTGTCTCTGGACCGGTTGTCCACCATGCTGGTGGGCCGGATTCAAGCTCAATACAAGTCTAGTCAAGTTTCGCCTATGACCTTGCTGTTTGGCTCCGAGTCGTTTAACGATTTTATGTCCCAGTATCGTTACCTCAGGCAAGCCGGGCAGCAAACCGCCCTGGCCATGGCTCGCGCCGAGAATCAGCGCCTGGAGTACGACGAGCAGAAAGCGCTTAAGGAGTCCAAGCAGCTGCAAGTTGAAAAAAAGAAATCTCAGCTCGAGTCGGCCAAACTACAACTTAGCAAGCAACGATCCGAGCAGCAGTTTTTCCTGGCCCAGACCAAAAATGATGAGCTCAAGTACCAATCGCAACTAGCCCAAAGCCTAGCCGAACTGGCTGCCATTCAATCCATTATTGCCGGCAATGGCGATGAATCCAAAGTTCGCGATGTCAAAGAGGGCGAGTCCATAGCATCAATTATCCAAGGCTCGTCTCCCTGCTCCAGCGGCACCCATTTACACTTTGAGGTGGTCAAGCATGGAGTTAACTTTGACCCAACTGGTTTTCTCAAGTCTATCGATGCAGTCTGGAATAATCAGCCCGATGGCTCATTTGGCTTTGGTGGGGACTGGAACTGGCCGGTCAACGACGCCGCCAAGATCAACCAGGGCTACGGCATGACCTGTTACGCTCGGCCAGGGTGCTACTACCCGCGCGGCGCCTACGGTGGCTCACCACATACCGGGATTGATATAGCCAGCAAATCATACGACTATACGGTTAAAGCTGTCAAAGATGGTGTGCTTTACCGAGGCAGCATTGGCGGCTGTCATGGTGGTGGGCTACTCAAGTACGTACGAGTGGAGCACAAGGACAGCGATATCAATACTTATTACCTACATGTGAATTATTGAGCAGGGGTGGACTTTACTCGCGCAAGTCCCTATTCATCCACCAGGTTGAAACTATGGCCGCCACCAAGAGAAAAAGCGAGAAGTAGTCGTTGGTCATGATGGCGACAAAAGTGGACATACTATTTCTTCTTGGCACGCTGCTGGCGGCCGGTAATACCAATATACAGAGTGGTGAAAATGGCCGCAATCATGAGGAGAGAAAAAAATAGGTCGTATGCTTGGGATGAGGTAATCTGCTCAGACATGAGATGTGCTCCTCTTGAGACATTCTAGCGCCATGTAAGTAAAGAAACAAGCCCATACAATCAACCTGAGCAAGAATAACGCCTCGAATATATCGTTAAGTTCTGCCGTAATAAAGCCGGCCAGAAACAGGCCTTTGGCTAAATCCAGACACAGTTGCGAGATAGCCTTGAGCTGGGCCGATTGAGTGCGCATACTCATATAGTAACGCTACAACCTTACAAGAACCGTTGTGTGGCAGAGATTTGGACCTTCCCCCGCCACCCGAGTGCTGTCAGTCCCATAACTATTGACACGCGGACACGTTCTGATATAATACGCCACAGTATATGAGTTGTTGCTACTGTAACGGGTAGCACCTACTTCGATCAAGGAACACTATGAAATCAATCCGTCTCATCCTTGGCGCAGTGCTGGCCACAAGCGTAATGCTAGCTGGTGCTGTCCAATCCGTCTCTGCTACCGATACCCTCGTGGATCAGGAGCAAGAGCAAAAACTCAAAGTCACCTGTGAAGTTGGCTCTTATGGCCAAAACACCAAGTGTGAAGCTGAAGGCGAACAGAAGCAAAAGCAATCTGTACGCGTCCTCGGTGCTACCACTGACAGAGTTCACAATGTGGTTGACACCTCTCTTGACCTCAACAGCATACTCGCTGCTGGCGGCCTCATGGTTTCCGGCGTAGGCGCTGTGGTTCTCAAGAAGAAAATCAACGCAGTCTAAGCACACGCGACGGTCTCTGACCGCCATACATTAGAATTTAACTGAGCTGGCTAAACCCCAGCTCAGTTTTTTTTGCGGGATTTGTCATCATCGTAGTCACGTTTCATGACGAGCAGAGCCACTCCAGCCGCTATTGCTACTAGTGCGCCCATGATGTAAAAGAGTGTGAGGCTGTCCAGAACAGGATTATTCATTGTCACCTCCCTCGGCATATTTGACTGCCATAAATAGATATACACCAGACATTATACTACCCACGATAGCGTACACGACAGTGGAAGATTGAAGCTGGTTTTCACTTACAAATAAGTTGGCCAGTACGCCGCCGACAAAAAATGCTTTGGCTATATCCAAAAAGTAGCCGCTGATGACCCTTGATCCTTTACGTGTAAGTTGCATCATAGCCTAATTATATTATCCAATTCTTACATCAACCGTAGCGTAAAACCACCAGTTTCGCGGGGCGTATTTAGCCTGGTGCAGGCCTATAACTATTGACAAACGGATAATAAATGATATACTTCTATTTACATTGTGGTCCTCTGACTGCAATGAGTCGGCGCCCCTGCACCCGTAATATTACGAAAGCGCCTGCGGAACATAGCTGCCACTATGCACATAAATAACTGCCACCCCTTTTTACTTCCGATCGCGGATTAGTGTTTTGTTCTTCACGGCTTAGCAGCTGTGTGAGGGTCAACCTACCGCAACTTTCAAACAGTTGACCACCATACACTTGCCAAGCAGACTCACTGCCACCCTGCCATTGCGGCAGAGCCGGCGATGAAAATGCTAGCAAGATACGGCACTCTTTACTAGAGAGCAGGCATTGCGCTTGCACCCTCTTGGTATTGAGAGCTCTTTAACAGGCATACAGGGAACGAATACGCTTCAATGGCGCTTCTGGTAGGATCTGCCCTACTCTAGAGACGTCTGACAAGTGTGTTCAAACTATCCGTAGCAATATGGGGAGAACCTCCAATAGGATCATCGGGCAGGCGATTCTATTGGCCTCCCCAGATTGCTGCGGATAGAGCTGTGAATATTTTTAACTGGTGAAGGCACGTTTATTGACTCTGCAAAGAGTTGAAAAACTGGCTGGAGACTGGTGAGTGATGGGAAATGGGAGAGATTTTTGTGTCCAAGCATGTGGTTTGGCGCAGCAATGAGTGTGTGTTTAGCGCTTTTTAAAGAAAGTGCGGGAACGTGCATTGATTGCTGTGCCAATACCAATCCCCGAAAGGGCGAAAGTGCGGACACAGCAAATCTTTCGAAAAGGAGGTGCTTTCAAAATGAAACGCACCACCGTAGTAATTTCCGTATTGTTGGTGATCCTGACCAGTGTGGTTGTGATCGCCTTTCTCTGGCAGCCGACTCGCTCGGCTAGCCAGGGCCCCGCTGCAACGCAAGTTGCGGCGGTGTACACCCCCTCCCCAACGTCCACCACGACACCCACCCTAATCCCCACGGGGACCAGGGTGGTTAACCCCAGCCCGACACGAGTCGGGTTGGCAGGCGGATACGGGACCCCGACGGCGAATCCGCCGACGGAGGTCCCTACCTTGGCAAACACCAAGGCTCCGGCGTCCAAAACGCCGGTGGCTACTGAACAGGCCACAACTGTTCAAGCCACTTGTCGCCTAGACAAGGTTAACACCATAAATGTACCCGCTGACGAGAAACCTCAGCGCATTGAAATTGGGGGTCACGGTCCCCAAGGTGTTGATTACTACCCATTAGTTTCGGTACCAGCCGTGACATACCTGGTATCCCAAATCGAAGATCCTTCGGGTGTCCCCGACATTTGGTGGGGATTTGGAGGCATTTGGGAGGCTCCGTTGAGCCCCGAATGCTCCGACTTCGACTGGCTTGCTGACGCAGTTCACTACGCCACTGCCCGGCTCGATTCGGGCCATAGTGGTTTGGTGATAGATCTCCGGGGTGGCTCTCCGAAGGTCGTGGCCAATGTCAACGGTCTTAGCAAAGCTGAGATCACTGACCTCTTAGCCCTGCATCTGTTGGGTCAAACCTCCTCACAAGCGGCCGCCGCCGCCTGTGAGCCGGTCAGAGATGACCGGGCGCCAGTGGTCGGCGAACCTTGGGAGACGAACCCCTCCGGGGGTTGGATTTTGGTCAACCTCTGGTCTAACCAGCCAGGCGTTGATCAACAGGAGTACAAGCTCCTGCTTGGCCCCGCCGAGAATCCCCTCCTTCTTGGAGGCGGAGCCCGCTGGACTTGGACAAGCGATTGCGAAAGCGTCGCCAAGGCCGAGTTTGAATCCAACCCTCTGCCCGAGGTAACTTTGGCAGAGCTCGATTCAATGGGGTTAGTCCCAAACGACTAGCCCCCCAGCAGTGGGGTAGAGCACGCTTAGCCAGCAACGCTCTACCCCACTTAAAAAAGACTTCCAGCGCACACAATTCCCTGTATGCCTGGTTGTCCAGAGCACATAAGCCATTATGTGTTGCGGACAACCA
>CAZSHY010000014.1:0-21464 GCA_964607125.1 uncultured Pseudomonadales bacterium
AGATCAACCAGGTCACCTATGATTTGGTTCGGATGCGGAAGCCTTAGGGTCACAACATAGAAAGTCCGTTCAAAAACGGATGCTTTTTTTTGAAAAAGATTGGTAGTTTTTGAGTCATTTCGAGTGACGTTCTCCATTTTATTTTTGATACAATTAAGGAGTAGTTTATAAAAAATAGAGGTTGAATATAGTCATGCTCGAAACAAATCTGTTTCTAAATCCAGAATCTAAAAATCTACAATTTATTGAATCACTTAAAAAAAAAGTTGCTGGCTTACTAGATAACCATCAATTTGATATATTACGCGGTATCATAAATAGATTTTCTTTGTTACAGAGAGAAAGTAAAGTTAAACCTAAGTATAGCCTGACTATAAGCACAAGCTTAGCAAGTGGACAGAACGAAGTCGAGATAAATGAAGTTTTAGACGAAAAAGATAATACTCAAATTGCAACAGACGAGGATACTTGGCCAGAGCCAGATGAGAACGCTGAATTTCTTACATGGAAAGAAATCGAAGAAAGCAACCAAAGGCTTATAGCTGAACTTCAGCAGCCAGAGCCGGTATATGTTCCTGATCTCGAAAAAATGAATAGAGCTTTAAGTTTTGAACCAATAATGCAGAAAAAAGGAACAATTATTACTTCCCCAAATGATGAAATTATGGAAGCTATTAGAAGAAGGGAGCTACAGTTTGTGTATCAGAAAGGCATTGGTTTTTTTGATGGGAATCAAGCAGATCAAAGATTTATTGAGACTTCAGATTATGATGGCACTGGTGGGTTCGGTAGCTGTGTAGTTTTTATTGCCAGAGATCCTGAAACAAAAAAGACAGCTCTCGCCCATTGTGATAATACCACTGACGTGGCAGGAATGTTCCAGTTAGTTAAAGAAAAAGTTGGCCCTAATAGCTTGCATTTTTCCGTCCTGGGTGGACAAGATACAAAATCAGAATTGCTAGTAAAAGAAATTTCTCAAGAAATTGCTTTGTTTTCAAATCCAACTATTGAGAATCTTGACATACTAGGACCAACTACAAATTCGAGACAGGCGATTTTTGATTCGCAGACGGGAACACTTTATGATTTGCCAAAAGAAGCTCAAGTAAACGCTAAGCCCTGGTCAAGATTCGAGAACCAACCGCAAGAAGTTAAAAGCAGAGCCCAAAGAGCAAATCAACTTCAAGTCCCGTATATTATCGATATTGATAAATTATAACAGCTTAATTATCGACCCGCTGAGAACTGTTAAGGTTGTATACATTTCAAAAAATGATTTTTTAAACATTTTCAACCTCCTCATCATGCAATTATATATAAGACTCAACCTCTCTAAGTCTGCAAGAAATGGTTCAAACTGAGTTGCCTTAGGGTCACATTATCTATACACTAGCCGGTTTTCACCCGCGCCAGAAATTCCAACCGATATACATCCTCACTTATTCTCCTGATCTGCGCTGAAGGTACTGTCCCTGGCTCATTTTGCCAATGCGACCATGAGCCGAAAATAAAGAATACGCCACCATCAGATGACAACATATTTAGTGCATTCTCCATAGCGATTTGAACGAAATGTGGACTCATATGCGGAATAAGTGAGTTATACGCACACAACAGATCGAAGTCTCCTTCTGAAGCGCCGTGTAAAAGTGGTGACTGAGAGAAATCAGCTTGGTGGTGACGTAGAGAAATTCCACGTTGTTCAAGAAAAATTTTTAGTTCGTGATTAAGTTTTTCCTCCAGGTCCCAGGTTACGATTTCACTAATTGGCAAACCAAAGCTATCAGCTTTGTGAAAAAATGAGTAGGTCGACCCTCCCGTAGAACAACCAATGTCACCAAATTTCAATGGTCCATTTTTTCCTGATACCATGGTTTCCAGACCGGTAAATTTGTACCTTGGTTGATCAAAGCCGAATGGACTGAACGTATCAACCACTTCGGAGAAGAGGGCATCAATCAAATCATGCAACTGCCCTCGATCATACAGCTTATCAAGAAGTTGGTTCCATTCGCGTATTATCTCAACAAGCATATGGTCATTGATGTCTGTTGGCCACTGGAAATCAGGTTGCATCGTGTCAAGCACTCTGAGCGATCGCAAGAAGCTTCTTGGAAAGAGGATTCTACCCAAACCTCTGTTTGCAACCATGTTGATTACTGCAGTCATCATTTGGAATGAAGGATAGTTTGACTCACGAGCAAGTAGTCGAGAGAAGTAGTATGCAGCGCCAAACTCTTCCGCACTTCTTCGGTTCGGTGAAGTTAACCGGCTGTCCCACTCTCTTTCAAGATTGGCTACAATGTGTTGCATTGGTGATAAGTTCAGTGGAGAATAGCCAATGTAGCTGCCAGTGTGTATGGGTGCATACGATGCATATATCCCACGCAAGCTTGCTCCAATGACTTCCTCACGAGCGCCTTCCATACCCGCTTGCGACCAGATAGCCTCCTTATCCTCTCTTGAGAGGTGTGGTAATTCTGCCATCTCAGCTTTAACAGCTTTTACCGGGCGTATATCATCGACAACCGGATGTTGTTCCTCCCGTAACGCTTCTTCAATCATAACGAAACCAGCTATTAAACCATTGATTACATCTTGTTCGTTGTACATACGCGTGAGCCACTAACTTAGTGTGGGGTATTATACCCTATAATAGATTGCTCTTGTGCTTATGCGGAGCAATAAGGGTCAGGCTACCTCATTTTAGACAAGCAACTGTAATAGAGCTCTGGCAGGTTTTCTATAATTAGACTCAAATTGGGTCTTCCAAGCTCTCTTGTTGTATAATCTGTTAATGTCCGCACCCACTCCCTCCAAAAAAATAGCTCATGTCCCATTAATCATCGCGGCTTTAACTGTACTCGTGGGACTACTCGTATTCAAAATTGACCCAACTGGAGAAAGTCTTGACCTTATCAGAGAATCATTTAGGACAATTCTTTTAGTAGGGAAAAATATTTTTGAAATTCACCTCTTTTTTCTCGCTTCGTTCATCCAAATTCTGGATCAGATGATACCCAATACTGCTCAAAATTATTACTTTTTTGAACACATTGTCCAGCCAGGTGTGCAAATACTGATGTATGTTGCTGCATTAGTATTTTTTTACATTAATGGCAGCATATTGATAGATAATAAAAACCTGCCTCGCTTCAACGTGGCATTTACCTTGTTAGCGATCGTCTCGACAATTGGTACGTTCATCAACTCTACTTACTATATTCTCATGGCAGTTATTGGTTGGCTGAGTCTGCCAACATCGGCCATATACTTTCTATTTATTCGCTACAAAGACAAGATTAAATTTACAAAAATACTTTTTCACAGCACTTCAGCATTTGTGCTTCTTATGACAAGTACAAATGCAAATTGGGTATCAAACTACGTCGGCCACGACCCCTCGCTGCACGACCATACATATGTTCGTTCGATCAAGGTATCAGAGTTGGTTAAAACGGCATGCCAGAACCCCAATGATCATAGCTCCTGTCCAAAAACGATTGAAGAGGTGCGCGCTTTGTCCCCAAAGGATTTCGATGAAACTGCTAAAAAAATGCAAATTGGTTATCACTACAATCCCGAGCAACATCACTTTACGCTTGTTTTGAGGACATCTGCTTACCTAGGTTTTATTATTGATAACAAATTATCAGTTTCTCCCCGCCGTGGAGTGAGTTTTACCACAATTGGGCAAGATAGGGTTTCCAACCCTCCAGACTTTGAAGGACCATGGACTTTTCCCGAGTGGGAAATGTAACTCAGGTTAAAGTGCCTTGACGCGGTAATCATGCCCAAGCATGCTCAACATGCCAAGTGACTTGACCAGGTCAACTCTATTCAAACTGGCATTGCATCTCTATACTGATACTATGGCGGCAACTGCAAACGATACTCAGCTGACACCCCAACCAAAGAAGCATATTTTCCGAGCTCTCGAGGCCAAATCGCTTCGCAACCGCTCGTTTGCAACCAGACTTGCCGACTATTTAACTAATTTGTGTAGCTCCCCAAGTTTTCTTTTTTTTAACATGATTTTCTTCGCGGCTTGGATCTGCTTAAATAGCGGATTTATACCGGGCTTTACGGCATTTGATCCATTCCCTTATGGCTTGCTTACAATGGCCGTGTCACTCGAAGCTATCGTACTTTCAATTTTTGTCCTAGTCTCTCAAAATAGAGCTGCCCAAACCGCAACTCTCCGCGACGAACTGAACTTACGGATTAATCTTATTGCAGAACGAGAAATAACTAAAATTCTAGAAATCCTAACTGACATGAAAAAGAAGATGAAGATTACCGGTGATGATGAAGTTCTCGATCAAATGCTTAAAGACGTAAACGCCACTGATCTTGAACAGGTGATCCTACAACAAATCGAACGTGCCGAACAATCAAATCCCAGAAGAAAGCTCAACAAAGGGGATTTCTCAACCATGCTCATTTCTTTAATTAAGCCAAAGCAAAGATCATTTTAACTATGCTTTGAGCACTGTCTTTCAGTCAAGCTAATATCATGTCAATTTTTTTACAGTTCATCGCTCTATTTGGAATTGGTGCATTTGTTGCATTTCTATTAGGCTTAAGACAAACATATGCTATTAAAAATCCATATGGGTTAACACCGTTGCTGTTGCCGTACGGAATGTTTGTTTGGGGTGACACCGTGTTACTTGGCATGTTTTGGTCAACTGTCTGTACCTTAAGCTATTTTTCTGAAAACACCAAACTGTTTCTTATCGCATCATGTATTTTTTGGATGGTCAGAAGCGCTGGCGAGGTCTTTTACTGGCTGCTTCAGCAATTTGCCGCCACCAAACGGGATATGCCAGAAACACTGGTGGGTCATACAGTTTTCCCTGGAGAATCAATTTGGTTTGCCTACCAAGTAGGCTGGCAGATAGTATTTATTTTCTCAACTTGTCTACTGCTTCAACTGCTTGGATTTGGTTTGGTGTAACGAGGTCATGGTCAAAAATTAACAGGTCAATTAATTATGTTTTATCCTTTGTCAGAATTATTCCGGGTGGAACACAAAACATTTGGTATACTTTCATTATGTCTGACGAACAATCCGGATTTATTGTGGGAGCCATGAGAAATGCTGATGGAACGTGGGACTACCGTCGTGCAGCTCGTGTAATTGACACTGATGGCTCTTGGGCAAAATTTGCGAAAAGAGCAGAAGAGCAGAGAATAGAGAACAGGAGATTAAAATTTGTCATTCCAAAAGACACTCAACCTGGAACGGCTCAAAGAGTCTGGTATGAACTGCGTAATGCCTTAATACTTCAGAAAGAAATTCTGGAAAAAAATCCCAATAATCAGAGAACTACTGAGCGAATAAATGTTTTCAAACTTCAGCAAGCCTTATTGCAGCATGTAAATGATTTGATGAAACGAGACATAACACATAATGGAATGTCTCCTGAACCTGAAGAGTCAATTAGAAAAACAATTGTGTTTGCCAATGCCTTAAAGCAAGAGAAAATACTCAGTCAGCTTATTTCTGAATGGGAAGAAGTCTTGCACAAAGATGAAGGAGCACATGTCGCAGTTGGCACTAGAACCTATCCAATTTCATCCATCCTTAACGCAGCCAGGGATCTTAGTTCAAAACTACTAAGGGAATCGGAAAACTACAAATTAAAGCAAATTCCTGTGCCAGAAAATTGGACATTTCTCGTGCACGGATCAAATTTAATTCGCACGCAATGGAATAACTCAAAAACAGATCAATTAGATGCTGACACTTTGGTAGTTGGTGGCATGGGGCTATCTGCTGTTGACCTAGCTGACATAGCCGCAAGAGAAAAAGAGAGTCAGGCCTTTAAGGATGCGGGTATAGTCATGGGTAGATTTGACACAACTAGAAATTATGCTCATGGTGATGGTACACCTCTAGAAATAAGAGTGGCTTTTCCCACCTTTCATTCCCGGAAAAGACTATCAGATTCACAGAAAAAACTTTTGATTGAAAAGTACGGTGAACAAAAAGTTGCTGCACTCATTGAGTTAACTGATTTAGTTCAGTGGAAAAATTACAAAAGCGGCAGACATCCTCTGCTGCCCAAGGGCATGAAGTTAATAAAAGTAGTGGATCAAACTTTGGACGGTCAAGGCAGGATAATTCAATACGTACCCGAAGTTCTCATGGATGTTTACCTCCAGGAGCTTGGCAAATCTTACCAGGACTAAACCGTTATGAAACCTTTTTGATCAAGAACTTAGCTCAGCCATTCAAAACCCAACCGAAACAAACGAGTCTAGACTAAAAGCTGCATGCGAGCCCTTAAAAACAGGCAGCTTCCCCTCAATTATTCGATCATACTTTTTGGCATTTAGACCAGAGATGAACCAAGATAAACTTAATTATCAGATAAAAAATGGAGGTTTTCCTGAATTGAAAAATCAATTTATCATGACCATTGCGCAAGTATTTGCAATTGAAAACCAATTGGCACTAGGGGAGCTCGAGTTAGCCACCATCATAACTACAATTACCCCACACTTTTCTGATGAGGCTCTGGTGAGTATTTTCTCAACCGAACGCTAAGAAACCTATTTTGATCCAGCATCATTAGGTTTCAGGTTGTCATTAAACCCAAGATTAAATAAGAACTCAGTCCCTCAAGCTGCGGCTCACTTGCCTGCACATTAATTCCATGGTGCCTTAGTAGACTTTGACTTAAAACCAACTGGATCTTAATGGGCAAGGGCACTTGCGCAGGTTTCAGAGATTGCCACTCCGCAGTAATTAGCCATAAGGTGTAAAGCAACAAATTTTGAGCCAACCTAGTCAGCTCCGGCTGAGCCTCTATCTTGCTCAAGTTTTTCAAGTACTTTCTCAGCAACTTAAAGCCATAGGTTTGAGCCGCCACATCGGGGATATTTCCGCTGTGGGAATTGTGACTGTGCAAATACAATCTACACCAAGCGGAGAGAGCTAGCTGAAATTTTTCCACAGCGTCTACCTTATCTATAGTATCAGCCAAAAGGTATCTCGCATCAGGCTCAACTAGCGTCTTTCCTGTTTTAAGCGCATGCCCATGTTCTCTGAGCTTGAGCAGCATTTCCTTAATATCGGTGGGCATTTTTGAGTTGACGATAGCGAGTTCGGCTTTACTTCTATCGGACTCTGACTTTCTATGAGCAACTATGTCCTGCTTCATTCCCAACTCGTCAAATTCATGCCCCATGAGTAGTGTGCTTATTAGCAAAAAATCTAGTGGAGCAATTGGCAGGCTTGCCAGTCTTGCTTGACAGTCTATCAAGTGAGTGTGAACTGTTTCTCGTAAAACATTAGGGTATGGACCAAAACGTTGAATCCGCCGGTAGGGTGATTTTAGCCCTAATGTTTCATCATTAAGCACATCACTCAAGGCCTTCATTCGGAACATTCTCTCAATATCTGCTGACATATGGCTGTCTCAATCTACCTTTTCTCCGCCACCAACGTCAGGAACAACGGAAACTCGCTCCTAGACCTGTTTTCCATCCGCGCCGCTTTGCCTTCACTTTCCTTATCAGACACCCACTCTTCTAGATTGGTCAACACAAAGCCTGCCGCATTTAACATCTGCACGTAATCTTGCAGCGGGTGATGGAACGACCAGGTCACGCTCCTAACAGGCTGGCCAGGGTTCATATCGATAGGAATCTTGAGTGGGGAAGCGTACCGATTAATCCACCGGTACTGCTGTTTATTCTTTTCGTCCGTACCCCAGCCCGACTGACGCGGAATCCTAAATGCCGGATGGTTCAGCACAATCACTAACTTGCCTTTGGACCGTAGCAAAGCCGCGGCATTTTGAATAGCCACCTCTGGTCGTTCCATGTTTTGCAAGGCCAAAATAATCGCTGCATGAGAGAACTCGGGTTTTGCTTGGGGCAGAGGCTTTGCCACGTCAGCCACTTTGAACTCATGACCAGGCTTGGCCTGAGCACGGGCAGCTGAAATCAAGCCTGGTGCTATATCTAGCCCAAGGTACCTGCGAACTGGTGGCAGTGAACGACTAAGAATGCCCTGACCACACCCCAAATCTACAACCTCACTATCAGGTTTTAGTTCTAACAATCTACGTACGCCTGGGAGAATTAAGTGCTGATGATAATAGTGACCATCGCTGCCAACAAGTTTGTTATACCAAGGTGCGACTGGGTGCCAGGAGGTTTTGGAGGAAGGACGCATGGGCGTATTATACCGTACATCGCGCCAAACTACTCCAGCCACTGTCCTAACGTGTCCAGCAGACTCTTGCCGTTTTCTTCAAGTGTAAATAAATCTGGAGTTGCTAACACCGAGTGATAACCTTTTCGACTAATGAATGCTGCCGAGCTAGTGGCAAGCTTAGCTTGGACCACTTGTGCAAACCGCTCTTTCTCTGATTCAGATAACCTATCTATGAAAAAGTGATCATTTTCGTCCTGAATTACAAATACTGGGGAAGTAACGTAGTTCATGACAGTCTGACCAGCACAACCAAGAGGATCATCGGCACGTGCCTGCGCACAATCTGGGTCCACTGAAGGTTGCCAAAAATCCACCAAAGATGAATCTGAAGCATGAGAAAGTGAGTCTGTTGAAAATTCACCCACGCTGCCCACTCTATCGATCATGTATGAGCCCTCAAGCACGCCTCTGACCGTCACGCCCGGAAGCTGCTTTGATACTGTGTCAATTAAATTAACCACGCCCACACCGCCCGCTGACTGACCTACAAAAAGCAAAGATGACGCTGTGTTTAATGAAGAATATCCAAGAGGCGGCTTCTTTTGCAGTTCTGCGATCAGTGCCATCACGTTGCCTCGACCATTGAAGTGAAGCGTGGAGCCATCTGCCAGAACATGCCGAGCACCGCCTAGCCAGTGGTCTGAGCTGCAGTACGGCACAAAGATGGTATTTGCCTTAGCGAAAAGAGTGTTAAGGTCTGGGTTTTCAGAAAAAATTCCGCTCAGTTGCACTTGTGGTTGATAATCTTTTGAGCTGACCAAGTGGGGGTAGAGTTTGGCTCGTTCTTGGCATTCAGTCACGGTGGTGCAAGCCGCGCCACCCTCCAGGTAAATCAGCCAGGGTTCAGAGCTGTCACCACCTGCAGATTTAGCGTAGTAGGCTAGGGGAGAACCATCATTGCATACCGCTTGCTCGCTTTCAACAAAGTTCAGGGAATACGAGGTTTCGCCCGAGGGCAAAAATTCCAAATATTTTTCTGGCTGGTACTTGACCACCATATACAGTCCAACCAGGATCAGCCACAAAACTGGGTTGAGTAGCCACACCGCCTTGGTCCGGGCAGGAATGTGGCGCCACCACTGGATCATGCTCCATTTTTTATCTCTGTTGCGCATGACACCATGTTCCTCGTATCAGCCCTCTCTTGTCAAGTTAGAAAAACTTAGCTATAACAATCACATGACGACACAACCCACCAAACCCACCCCCAAACAGCTCGATGAGGCTTTCAAGCTTGTGACAGATGAGCTGCTAGCTATGTTTCTTAAAAAACACAAGGATTACGGCAAAGGCAACATTTTGGCCGTCAAGGAGCTGGGCATTGCCATGCGCTTGACCGAAAAAGTTGAGCGCCTCAAAAACTTACTCATGACCAGTAAAACCCCGACCAATGAATCAATTGAAGAGACTTGGACCGATATCGCCGTTTATGCTGTGATTGCCGTATTGTATCGCCGCGGCTGGTTTGAGAAACTTGACGTGAAATAGGCACTTATCTACGTGCCATTTTGATAGCACCATGGACCGGATCGCTCTCAGTTTTAATTAAGTGTAGCTGTGGAAATTGAGCGGTCAGTGCAGCCAACACCTGAGTTTCAATATGTGGCACCTTCATGACTGAGCCAGCAAAGACACAGTCAAACGGTTTGTCGCCCAAGCCAAGCTTGCGGATTACCGTCTCCGCCTGCAGCGCAAGTTCCTCAACGGTGTGACCTACGATGATTTTGGCTACCTCATCACCTCTTTCAAACGCAGTTAAACATAGTGGCGCCAAATCCGCGACTTCAATTTTGTTAAGCGGGGGACTGTAAACCTTTTCTTTGAGATGCTCAATTGAGCTGATATGAAAATACTCACTGACTAATTCCTCCAGTAAACTCTTGGGGCGTCGTCCATCGAAGCTTTTGACAGCCTCCCTGAGTACCTGGCGGCCAATATAGTATCCAGAGCCCTGGTCTGCCAAGAGGTAATCTACACCGCTGGTTTTGGCCAACTGGCCACTGGCGTTACGTCCAAAACAGATAGTGCCTGTGCCGGATACCAAGACTATGGCGTCGGCAGCATCGGTGGCATTTTCCAGCGCAATCAAGCTGTCATTAACCAGCGTAAATTTGGAGATAGCGTATGGCTTAAGTACGTCGGTAAAAACTTGATGAGCGCGTTCATGTTCGCCAGGTGTATCCATACCTGCTAAGCCCATGACCAGATGTGCAATGGCTGCGGTTCCAGTATCTATATTGCCTTCTGGCAGTTGCTCTGTTGACTGTCTGATTGCCTCAAGTAAGTTAAAACTAGCAGCACCTACAGAAGTGCTGGTTAAGTTGGTGGGACCAGAGGTACCCTGACCCACAACCGTACCATGTTCATCGGTACAAACTACGTCTGTTTTGGTACCACCGCCGTCAACGCCAAGATAGTAAAGTGCCATATACTCTTGATTATACAGACATTTACAACTGGTGAATGGGCAACTCAGGAGTTGTGCCGGCTTCGAACAACTGCTTGCGTCTAAGGTATAGAAGTACCGTTTCAATCAGGACTGAGTGACTCCACACCAGGGGAGTTGCGGATAGAGAACTACCAGTGTACGGATCAAGCTGTTCCGCCAAAATCCCCGATAGATACATGTGGTCCAAAACCCAATCAAAGGTTTTCTCGGCAAATGCCAAGTCATCCTTAGTTACTTCTTTTTGATTAAGCAGCCGAGCGGCTTCCCAGAGAGTTGTAATGATCCAGGGGTTGGACAGGTCCTTGGATTTAAAGTAGTTGTCCCGCTCGTAGCGGATGTAGCCACCAGTTGGGCCAGGATTTTTGAGACGATCTCGCGTCTGACGTAGAGACTTTTGGAACAGTGGATCTGTCTGCTCAAACATACCAAAGTACCACAGACCAAACAGAGAGCTGGCGTCTACGGTTTCGTCACGCACCACGCCGTTTTCAGTCAAACGTGCATCACGCACAAATGAATCTAGTTCCTTGCTAAATAAATGGTCAATTGTGGCTTTCTTTATCTCTTCGGCGGCTTGCTTGTACTCACGCATATGGTTGCGCTTGTCCAACAGTTCGGAAAATCTGGCAGCGGCCATCAGACCACCATAGACTGCGGCACACGTGTAGGTAGATACGCCCATTTTTTCTTCCCACAGGTCATAGGACTGTAGCGGCAGCCCCGTCTCCTTATCTCTGAAGTTGACCAAAAATGTAGCAATTTTTTCCACCATAGGCTTGTACAGAGACTCAATGAACTCTAGGTCCTTGGACTGCTCGTAGTGATTCCAAAGTGCAAATAACACACTCGCGCTTTCATCCTCTTGTATGGGCAACTGCAATATTTTATCTTTGAGCCACACGTTTTGTGAGGTGGTGGAGTGCCATGTAGAGCCTAGGCTCTGATCAGACCTGTACCGATGGTGAAGATATCCATCTGGATGGAGTACATCTTTGCAAAACATAAAGAAAGATTTGGTAACTTCATGAAAACCAGCTTTATCTAAAGTGACGCAGATAAAAGATGCGTCCCGCGGCCACATGTAGGCATAGTCATCTTTGCCAAACTCAATCATCTCACTATCTGAGGAAGCGATAATGCTTCCGCGATTATCTATGTGGCAGCGTAGGATGAAAAGCGATGTGTCAAACAGTTTTTTGAGTTTCTCTGGTAGCTGCTTGGTAGCAAAATCTCGTGTGGCTAACCAAGCATGCCAGTAACTTTCAGTGGAGTGAATCATGGCTGCGGGCGTCTTTTTCATGACCAACTCATTCAGGGCGTACGCCTCATCAAGTGACTTACCCGCACAGATCCAGTAGTAGACTCTCGACTTTTCCTTAGCCTCACAAGACATGCAAAACCGGACTACTGAGTCCACAGATCCATGCTCAACCGCATTCCTAGTTAGATGGCCATCTTCAGCATCTCTGAACGTACCCTCTTTGCCTTCAAATTGATACGCTCCTACCGAGTAGTCGTCAATAGCAGTACCGGCAGCGGTCCGACCGTTGACGATAAATACTCGCCGACCCTTATAGTGCACAATTGAGTTGTGCGTCGGATCATAAAACGCGGTGTTGCGCTTTTTGGATTCCTGAATCAGGAAAACTTGGTGAAAGAAAAGCTTAATATCAAGTGGCGATTCCGAATGGTTGTACACATCTACTTGGCGCAAAAAGACGTTGGTTTCGTTGTAAACAATGTCTTCCATGACCATGGTCACTTGGAGTTTTTGATTTTTACAGACCAGGTAACCCACCATTGTTTCTGGTTTGTAACCAATGGTAATTTTCCAACTGCCATCGTCAATCCAACTAAACACGCCATTGACCATGATGCCAATTCTGTGTTTGTGGCCGCTGACGTGGTTCTCCAAACCAACGTAAGGAAAGTACATATCTCGCACAAAACCATACTCATCAAGTCCGACTAAAAATGTGCCGTTGCCTAAGGTTAGTGCGCGTGCCATACGTTTCCTTCAATTTGGTTAGTACCGGTGGATACAAGTCTTTCATGGAGGTCGGCAAGTGCCAACGAGTACATGCGATATGCCTCAAATGGTGAGTTGTACGGGCTAAAATAAGCATGCACATCACCATCATTAGACCACTTAATGCACATGTAGTAAAAATGGTCGCTGGTCTGCAGTTTACGCCAATCTTCAATCAGCTTCTCATCACCACTCTCTAGAACTCTGTCCTCAAGTTGGTAAATTTGTTCCAGCGTGTCTGTTTGGAGTGCGTTGTCGCGCCAGGCGGTTAAGTCTCGGTCAACATCCGCCCAGGAAATGGGCTCGGGGACATCGTAGGTGCGTTCAAGTCGATCCAGCTCCATTCTTGACTGCGCAAACTCAAAGAAAAGCTGTGTCGGAGTTTTGCAAGTATTCCAAGGGCGTTCAAGAAACCGATGAATAAATAAGCGGAAAAATTCAAAAATGCCCGTATCAACCCACTGATGTTCGCCGAAGGTCTCAAAGTCCATAAACAAATTCACCACCTCGTTCTCTGGATAAACCTCGACCCATTCCAAATATTTATCCACACTCAGAGGGTGCTCAGACCAATTTCTATCCGAAAACCGAAAAGCAATGTCATCTGAAAGTTGTGCGTGCTTGAGAAGCAGGGGCAAGGGTCGCTTTGTCTTGCTCAAATAAACTTGGGTGCGCGGCCGACCGTGGAGATAGCGTTCCACACCTTCAGTGAGCATGCCTGCAAAGTTGAGCGGTACCACCAGCTCGGCTATTTGGTTGGAATAAACTAACTCAGTATTGCGCAGCACCCGAGGTCTCAAACCAAAAAGTTCCTCTATCTTGTCCATCTGCATTTTGACTTGCGCTCTAAATTCGCGCGGTGAGTACAAGCTGGACAGAGAATGATAATAAGTTTCTGCTAAAAATTCTACCCGACCGGTTTGGGCCAAATCTTGAAGCAACCTTATAACCTTGGGCTCAAATTCCTGAGCCTGGTCAAGAAACACGCCAGAAACTGACAGCGCGCAGGAAAAGTCTGGCTCTGTGCTCAAAATTTCATTAAGCAATGTCAGCATCGGGATGTATGACTTTTGCGCCACTTTGTTGAATATTGCCCGATTATCTTGGCTAGCTACATGATTTTGCTCATTTTGGCCAAAGTAGTCAGCGGGTTGAGAACCAATGTCAAAGACCGACAACGGCTTCAAGCGGTACGGCTGATGGAGCTGAAGGTATAAGCAAAGCTGCGGCATGATCTTAGGTGGTAGCAGTAAAAGCTGATCTATAAACTTGGCGAAGGTGCTGGGCAGCCGAGGACCAAGTCGTGCGCTGCAAATCATTTAATTGTGCGGCACGCACCTGAGCAGCTCTAGACTCATCTGTAAGCAAAGACACAATTTGTTTAGTCATGCCCTGTATATCCCAGAAATCAAGTGCGATGCTGCCTTTGAGTACCTCACTTACTCCAGCATTTTTAGAAATAATGACGGGTGTATGACGCTGCGCTGCCTCCAATGCAACCAGTCCAAACGGCTCGGAAACAGATGGCATGACAAATACGTCAGCCCGATCGAGCAATTTGGCCTTCTGACCATCACGGAGAAATCCACTAAAGACGACTGAGGCAGACAACTTGTCATAAGCCGAACGGAAAAGTAGTTCGTGATACATATCACCATTGCCGGCCACCACAAACAGCGCGTCGGGTATGGCTTTGACTACCGCTTCAGCCAATTTAAGGAAGTATTCTGCACCTTTTTGCATGGTCAATCTGCCCATAAACACAATCACGGGCCGCTTAGAGGCAAAGTGATGACGTCCGGGATCTGTCGGCTGGGATAAGTCAGTAATGCCATTGTGAACCACGGTGATGGCTTGGCTGGCAATGCCGTATTTTTCAACTAATAGTCTTTTTGTGTAGTAGCTGACAGCAACAACTCTCTGCGCATGGAGCATGCCCTGGTATTCCGTGTTGGTGATGTAGGCACTGCCATATCCATGTGGCACCCGGTCATACTCTGTGGAGTGAATGTGAGCGATATATGGCTTGCCAGATTTGGCCGACAACTTGAGAGCCGCTGGGAATGACATCCAGTCGTGAGCATGAATTACATCAAACTGCTTAGCCCGGTGCATGCCTGCATCCGTGACTTTTTGTGCGTACTGCTCAACTTTATTTTCAAACTCTGATTGAGGCATAGAACGCAATTGGTGACTAGAAACCACTCCAGTCCGAATTTGTGGCAATGGTTTGAAGGTTGGCGTATAGGCCATAAATGGTGGCTCATCGGAAGTTGTCCCGGGCTGAATCAACCAACTTGGATCAGAACACTCCAAAACCTGCATGTGACCGACTGGACCAGAATAGTGGTACGGCAAGGTGAAAAAAAGTTCAGTATTTTGCTGTGATAATGCCTGGGTCATGCCTTCGCACGCCACACCAAGACCCCCACTGTTGTGGGGCGGGTACTCCCAGCCAATCATAAATACTCGAGGATCCATATTCACGCTTTCTAGTAGTGCATGCCCAACACAACAACACCTCCGCCGAAAAAGGGAAGTGCGTTAACAAACAACTGAGTACATACACTACTCGTACATCCATAGTAGTCTATTTTTTGGGTACTCCGCAAGTGGAATTTCTAGGCAAGTTCGGGGTTTAATCGGTCAAAACGACGTTGAACTTGCGACTGGGTCCGCAAAATGGGGCAGACCAAGGTATTTTGAACCAAAAGCGGGCCAATTTGCATCCGGCGCAGCTCCATCACCGTCGCGCCGCACCCCAGCGCTTCGCCCCAATCATGAACCAATGACCGAATATATGTGCCAGAACTACAATGCACGCTAACTGAGGCATGAAAAAGTCCTGACTTCATATCCTGCTGCCATGAGTTAAGCTGAAGATTAAAAATATGCACTTGTTTAGTGGGTGCCATCTCAGATTTAAATTTACCCACTCTAGCCAATTTATAAAGCTCTTTGCCTTTGTATTTTACTGCTGAGTAGCCAGGTACTTTTTGAAGCTGGTCACCACAAAAATTAGCTAAAACTGCCTCAGCAGCCTGTCTGGTAATTCCGCTCATCTCTGCTGTACTTGCCCGCCTGACTACAGTCCCGGCGCTGTCATAACTATCTGTAGAAACGCCCAGCAGGACCTCGCACTCATAACTCTTGTCTAGTTTCAAAAATTCTGCCTGACGCTTGGTAAAAGCTCTGCCCACCAGAATTATAAGTAGGCCGGTGGCTAGGGGATCAAGCGTGCCGGCATGGCCAACCGTTTTTTGACCAGTTTCAATTCTCGCCCAGTTTACAGCTCCGTGACTGGACATTCCAGTTGGCTTGTCTATCAATAGTATCCCGGCCGAATTAGGCTTGAGTGAGGAAATAAAGTCAGTCGCCAGAAAATTTGACACACCCGTAGTATACCTCGTGACAAGCTGACCGCCGGTGCGTACACTAGTCATATGGATTCGCTATCTGCCCACCGCGATTTACCTGCCGTGGCCTTGGCCATCAGACAGTCTATTATTTCCATGCTGGTTGAGGCGGGCTCTGGTCATAGTGCTGGCCCCCTTGGCATGGCAGATGTTTTCACCTCCCTCTACTTTAATATCCTCAAACATCGGCCAAGTCAGCCCAATTGGACTGAGCGCGACTACCTACTGGTTTCAAACGGTCACATTTGCCCTGTCTGGTACGCTACGTTAGCGGAAGCTGGGTATTTCGATAAAGCTGAACTATTAACTCTCCGAAAGTTGGGCAGTAGATTGCAGGGTCACCCTCATTTCCATAGCTTACCTGGTGTGGAAAACACTTCTGGACCTCTGGCACAAGGATTGTCTCAGGCTGCTGGTTTAGCCTTGGGTCTTAAAATGGATGGCAAGCCTAATCGAGTATATTGTGTGATGAGTGACGGCGAGCATCAAGAGGGTCAAGTTTGGGAAGCATACCTGTTTGCGGGCGCGCGTCGGCTCAGTAACCTTACGGTCCTGATAGACAGAAACAATATTCAAATTGATGGCGAAACTGAAGATGTATTGCCGCTCCAACCGCTTAAACACAAATTGGAATCTTTCAACTGGAATGTGCTGGACATTGACGGACATTCTTTTGACCATATTACCAGCGCCTGTAAACAAGCCCTAGCAACTCGAGATCGGCCTACCGCAGTGATTTGCAACACCATTCCTGGCAAAGGTGTGGCTTTTATGGAAAATAACTACGAGTGGCACGGCAAGCCTCCAAACAGAGAAGAGGCCAAAACCGCTCTCCAGTACTTGCGCAGCCTGGGAGGAAAAATATGGTGGGAGTAACCACAAGAGATGGGTTTGGCTTGGGTCTCAAAGCTGCAGCAGCCTTTGATTCTCATGTAGTTGGCTTATGTGCTGACCTAACGGAATCAACTCGCATGGAGTGGTTTCGTAATGCATTTCCAGAGAGATTTGTACAAGTCGGGGTAGCAGAAGAAAATATGGTCGGCTTAGCGGCTGGATTGGCGCTGGCAGGTAAAATCCCATTTGCCGCCAGTTATGCTGTCTTTAGCCCAGGCAACTCCTGGGGTGTGATGCGTGCCACAGTCTGTTACTCAAATCTTAATGTCAAAATTGTCGGCGGCCATGCTGGCCTGACCACTGGCCCAGATGGGGCCACCCACCAAGCATTGGAGGACATTGCGCTCATGCGCGTGCTGCCCAACATGACAGTGGTCGTACCCGCTGATCAAGAAGAAGCATACAAAGCTACGCTGGCTATAGCCAAGCATATTGGTCCGTGCTACTTACGTACAAGCAGGTTTGCGACTCCAGCAGTCACCACCGCGCGTAGTCCCTTTGTTCTTGGGCAGGCCCTTAAGCTTCAGGACGGCAGTGACGCAACTCTGATAGCCTGCGGCACAATGGTAAGCAACGCCGTCCAAATTGCAGAGGCCTTGGCCAAAAAGGGGATTTCCCTGAGAGTTCTCAACATGCACACTATCAAACCCCTAGATATTCATGCGCTGAGTGCAGCTGTGCACCAAACAAAAGCAATTATCTCTCTAGAAGAGCACCAAGTTGCTGGCGGGCTGGGGTCCGCAATTGCCGAAGCGCTGTCTGCGAATAATTTGTCAACCCGCCTGCTCATGCTAGGGGTACAGGACCGTTTCGGCGAATCTGGCAAACCCGAGGAGTTATTAGAGTTGCACGGACTGAGCGTACCGCAGCTGGTAACACAGATTGAGAATTGGATTGGCAAAATTTAAAGTGATGGTAAAGTGAAAAATGGTGTCCTATCCCGATGCCGATTAATCCATTGTTTCTGGTAAAATAGTGTGGTGAAAATAATAGACCTCACACATTCATTTACAAATAAAATGCCTGTTTATCCAGGTGATCCGCAGCCATCTTTGGAAAAGATAGCCAATCTTAATAAAGAAGGATATAACGATCACTTATTGAAAACTGTCATGCATATTGGCACGCACATGGACGCACCGCTACACATGGTAGAAAATGGTAAAAAAATGGATGAAATTAATCCTGATGTATTTTTTGGCAAAGGTGTATTGATTGATGCTAGGACAAAAAATAGCATCGATACTTCATTACTGGAGGGATTAAATATAGATAGCGACTCTATTGTATTAATCTATACAGGCTTTGGTGAAAAATATAGAAATCAGTCTTACTTTCAAAATAACCCCACCGTGACAGAAGATTTCGCAAGAAGAATGGTAGAACTACGCGTGAAAATAGTTGGCATGGATATTCTTGGCCCCGACCAGCCTCCATTCCCAACACACAAAATCTTGCTCGAAAAAGAAATTCTAATTATTGAGAATCTGACAAATCTCAACCAACTCATAGATGCAAAGAATTTTGAGATCATAGCTTTACCCACAAAACTTCAAGCGGACGCAGCGCCCGTCAGAGTTATCGCAAGAATCCTCGACTAAGCTCACCCCCAGTTAGTAAATTTTCTTAAAGTGTGGCATTTTATTTGGCATTCTTCTTGCAGTCTCGCCACAGTATGCCATACTGAATACATGCATAATTCAAACAAAGTTGCCATAATTGGCTGCGGCAAAGTCGGCATGACGGCTGCCTTTTCCGTCTTGCATGGAGGAATGGTCAATGAGTTAGTTTTGGTGGGTAGAAATAAAGCCGACATCATTGGCGAAGAGCTGGACCTGGAGCACGCCATTGCTTTCCTGTCACATGCCACCATAACTGCAACTGATGACTATGCAGACATCAAAGGCTCGGACGTGGTTGTTGTCACCGCCGGAGCAGCCCAGAAACCTGGAGAGACTCGGCTGGACCTAGCCCAAAAAAATCTTGCAATTATTGACACATTAATACCCCAAATTGTGCGTCACGCACCTGACGCCATCATTTTATTGGTCAGCAACCCAGTTGATGTCCTAACCTACCGAGCCTATAACCTGGCAGGTTTGCCCAAAGGGCGGATCTTCGGCTCAGGCACCACTCTTGATACCGCCCGCTTTCGCTTTCACCTCTCAGAGTTCCTTAAGGTCAATCCCAAGAGCATTCATACCTACATTTTAGGCGAGCATGGTGACAGTTCATTTGCTGCCCTCTCCAGCGCCACGGTTGGGGGACAATCGCTGATGACTATGCCCAACTTTTCGGAGGAGAAAGCTCTCAAAGCTTATCAGCGAGCCCGTGATGCGGCCTACAAAATAATCGAGTCCAAGGGTGCAACCTACTACGGCATTGGAGCAGTGATTGCACACATGGTTCGTACGATTCTGACTGACAGCAAGTCAATACTGCCAGTTTCTGTACCTCTACACAATTACTATGGCCACAGCGGCGTGAGCCTGAGCGTGCCCTGCGTCGTAGGCCGAAATGGGGTAGAGGAAAGTTTAGAAATTAAACTTAGCTGGGAAGAGAAAGAAAAGCTCGAGCGAAGTGTGGAGTGCGTGCGCAAGTACTGCGGCTAAAATTTGCGATTAGTTCGAGACTGGTTAAACGCCCCGCCTCGCTCTCTCCAGCATTTCTGGTGTTCCGACATCCATGTAGTAACCATCAACCACATACCCATAAACCGGGACTTTGGCCGCTAGCCACTGAATTAGCGAGCCGGGAGAGTCGGTACTTGCTCCTGACTGGATAAATTCCGACACGAGTTCCAAACTATCCCGGGTAAAGATGTAGTACGGTATGCTCGTGAGCGTGGAAATGGGCTGGTGTGGCTTCTCGACAAAGGTCGTAATCTGACCAGAACCATCCAGTAAGACGTTGCCCAATTTTCCCCTAATCACTTCTAGATCGTGAGTATCAAAGACGGCGTTGACGCAGGCCCGCTTAGCTGAAAAAAAGTCCATGAGTTGTTGCAGCTCGAGTGATGTTCTAGTATCACTCGACACAACCAATAAATCATCGCTCCAGCCGAGCTGGTGCAGCACTAGCGCCAAGTCGCCAATGGCCCCCAGGCGCGTTTCGTTAGTTTGCGCACCATCGTCAATTAGCTTCACTATCTCAGCCAAGTTTTGCTCATTCAACCAAGATTGAAAAACGGAAAAATAGCGACTATTGGACACCAAACAAATTTCTGAGATGTGGCCAGCGGCGCGCTGCGCCAAGATTTGATCCAAAATCTGCGCCATCATCGGTGAGCCTTGAATGTCCAGCAAACCTTTGGGAGTCGTCTCTGTGAGTGCGCCAAGTCGTGTGGAAAAACCTCCGCCTAAAATCAACGCCCGCATGCATCACCTTCTTTCATCGTGCTTATACCTGACAGGTTGCGCAGAAGTACGTCCCGCGCCCAGCCAATTTTTGCTTTGAAATCAGACTACCACAATTGTAGCACTCTTGACCTTCCCGGCCGTAAACACGAGCCTCTTGCTGGTAACCACCAGCAAAACCATCGACGTGGCTGAAGTTATCAATGGTGGCACCTTTGAGCTCGATGCCACGCTGGATTACGGTTTGCATGGCATTCAAGAGCGTCTGAGCGTCAGTTGGGGAGAGCGACCGGGCCGGTCGCCAAGGGCTGAGCTGGGCGAGATTCAGGGCGTCACACGCATAAATATTGCCCACGCCCGCAACCATGGAGTTGTCCATGACTAATTGCTTAATGGGAATACCTCGCCGCTGAGTGTGGACAAGCAAACTGTCAGCTGTCAAAGAGGGGTCAATAATGTCTGGAGCCAGTTTTGCGTAGGCTTGGTTGACTTCAGCGTCCGACAAGAGTCTGATCCAACCAAACACACGCTGGTCGTTGAAAAAAAGCGTCGCTCCATTCGCGAACTTTATGGCTACCCGTGTATGCTTGCTGGGCAAATCATGCACCCAGTCTGCTGTCGGATGTCCACCGCCAGCCCTGATCTCCTGATCTACGTAAATCAACTGACCAGTCATCTTGAGGTGAATGAGCAAATTCAGATCGGTCCGACCACTAGCTGTGGGACTTAGGCGTGCGCGAATCATTTTACCCCGGCGCTGGAGTTCAGTAATCCGTGCTCCGGTTAGCTCGGTGAAGTCACCTTGGAAACTTTTGGGGTGCCAAACTTGCGCTTCTAGAATCTGCTTGTCCGCGACAAGTCCACGGAGACGGGCAACAATGGTTTCAACTTCTGGTAACTCTGGCATAAACTGTATATAATAGTATACGCCACAATTTTAGAATCTTTGCTATAATTGTCGGTCTGTGTCAGACACTTGCGCTTGATTAAATTGATGGCGCGGTGCTCACATGGGTCCGTAGCTCAGTTGGTTAGAGCGACAGCCTTTTAAGCTGTGCGTCCCGGGTTCGAGTCCCGGCGGACTCAC
>CAZSHY010000015.1:0-5922 GCA_964607125.1 uncultured Pseudomonadales bacterium
TGTGCGTAGCTCCTAGAGTTGCCGACTCTGATCAAGGCTACAATGGGTATTATAGTTGAAGGCAATAGTTAGGGTCAAGTAGGTTGATTGATATCAAGCTCCCACCCTCAAAAACTCAAAACTCCTCAGCGGCTGTGCCAGCAGCGCTTCCAGATACTCACTGACCGTGGCGTGGTCGCTCTCATCTGGGTGCTGGAAGCCCAGAGCGGCGATGAGCGCTCCTAACTGCTGCCTAACTACTCCTGGTCCGCCTTGCTGCTGAAGCACGGCCGATCTCAGCCCTAAAACCTGCTCGAAAAGTTCTTCATCTATGGCTTCTTCTACAAACAGCTTTTCCAATATTTCCAGCAGTTGGCTAACATTGCGGTAAGCTGTCAGCGAGTGAGTCATGGCAGCTGTGTTTTCCAATAAGACCGCTTGAGTTAATATGGGCATGGATTTGGTCTCCACGCAAAAAACCCGTACATAATTTCCTGGCTCGAGCATGGCCCGCTTGCTTGAGGTCAATTTACGCGCACCTTTGGCAATACAGGCGTGTTTGCCCCGTTCTCTAGTTAGCACGGTCACTATCCGATCATATTCACCATAGTTGATTCTTTTGAGAATGATGCCCTGGGTGGTATAAGATCTTGACATGTTGTGGCTTAGAACGCCAGCTCAAGAGTGGTATCTTTATCGATTATTTGCTCTTGTTGGTTGCCGTTGACGTCTGTCAGGAGCTTGAAAGTTTCAATGCCGCCTTGTTTCCAAATTTGGAGCTTATATTCCTCGGCATTGTTATAAGGCACGGAGTAGGTAAAGCTCAGCTTAGCTGTACCAAGGGGTTCGAGTTTGAAAAAGCCGTCAATGACCGTAAAGTCATTCTCTTCATAAGTTCTAGCGTCTTCTGTAAAACCCTGAGCTGATTCAAGTGCAGAGCCTGCTGGCAGGTAGAGACGTGTCCAATCCTGAAGGGTTGAGTTTAAGCAGAGTAATCCAGCTTCCAAGTTACAGTTATCACCTTTGCGACTATTTTTATAGGTAATGGTCACTGTTTTGGGAAGTCTGCCATTTGTTGGCACGCCTACAGTTTGGACTACCTCGTAATCGACAAACAAGTTGGACTTGGCACCACCCAGGTTGGCATTAACTATAGCCAGAAAGTCTTCACCTTGCGCTGGCGCAACCATACGTCCCGCAACTCCGGCCAACTCAGCTGCACTTTGGGCTGACTCGTTTAAAAAGTAAGCTTGAATATGTCTGCCCATAGCATTTTGAAAGCCTGCTTCAAGAAGTGCTGGCCAGGTTTGCTTAGGAGCGGTATACGCTTTGGTGAGGAGAGACCGCATCAATGGACCAATAATTCCCTTGCGATCTTCACGCAGATATGGTGTTGGTCGGGTAATAATTTCCGAAAGAATGTAGATAATTTCTGGACAGTCACAGCGTTTATCATTCTCTGCGCCAAATGTGCCGTATCCGGGCACTTCTACGGGCCCTAAGACACGGAGTAAGTCTGTCAGGAACTCGGTATCAACCGCGATGATGCCATCGAGTTTCTCTGGTTCGCCTTTGATAGTTTTATAGTTCTCGTAGAATTGATCCATGGATACCTTGAAATCTGGAGAGATGTTCATGTCACGCAAGTGCCAGGTTTTTTCGGTCACTAAATAGCGGCCTAATTCTTCTGGTATGGGTAATTTTTTAGTGAACTTTTTATCAATTTCATAGATATCATCAGACTTTTCTGGTTCAACTTTACCATTTTCAATATTCACAATTGCGTAGGCAGTCATAAATCCGCCAGTTGGTCTGAGCTCATTGTCATTTTCAAACAGAACCAGATATTTTTTTCTTTCACCTTTGGCTCCGGCGATTGCTGGCAACTGCTCTATGACTGGCCTGAACTCCGTGACTGCTGAAACCGCGCCCGCACTGAGTTCCTGGGCTTGAATTAAGTATGACCGGACTGGCTGATCCTTAATTTGCTCAGGGTAACGCTGGGGGTCAATTTGTGCTAGCTCATCTTGCATGATTTTCAGATCGCTAGAAACTGCATCTAGCTGAGGCGTAACTTTATCCAGGGTGTCCAGAACTACCTTGAGGCGATCCTCAGCAGTACCACCGGTAAATGTGCCTTCTCCACTAAATCCCAGTACATCAGCATAAGGAGTAATTGTTTCAATGGTTTTAAGCCCAGCGTTAAGTCCAGCAGCCGCGGCATTTAAACCGTGAACTCCGTCCTGATAGTAAGCGCCAGCAAACGGGACAAATTTGTAGAGGGAAAGCTTGTTGTAATCTGCTTGAGTTGCTTCCAGCTCTGTTTTGAGCAGACGCAGGTCCTGATCAACCTGAGGTAAATTTTGTTCTTTGAAATGAGTGTAGGCCTGCATGCCCATGGGTTTGACCGCCAAAGCGCGAGACATCATGCTTTTAGCGACCGAGTATGTGTAGACGCCTAAGGCTGTGGCTAAGACTACTAGGATTAACACAACACCTAGGATGCTTAGGATAATTTTTTTGCGCTTGCTCAAAGGCTTTTTAGACTTGAGTTTGGTTGAGAGTGGTTGCAGCTTTGCATCAGGAACTAGAGGGAGGACTTCTTTTTCTGGAGTCAGGCTGGCATCGAGCTCTAGCTTAGAGTCTGTGGCAACAATTTTCTTCATAAGCATCCAGTATACCAAATTTGGCTACCATTTGGAAATCATGGCTTTGGGTGTGTTAATCAAAATTCTGATATCCTCAAGGATAGAATGCTTTTTGGCGTAGGCTGCATCCATAGCGGCTCGCTTAGTGAACGGTATTTCGTTACGGCCACTGGTTTGCCATGGACCAGTGATACCTGGTTTGACCGAAAGGATTTGGGCTACATGTGGTTTGGTTTCTGGGTACCGTTTGGTTTGATCGTCAAGCTCTTTTTTAAGATAAGCGCGCGGTCCAACCATGCTCATATCACCTTTGAGCACGTTATAAAGTTGAGGAAACTCATCAATAGTTAGTGATCTGAGCACTTTACCTAGCTGAGTGATTCTAGGATCATCTTTGATTTTCCAGTCACCTGCCTTGAAGCGTTTGAGCAGCTCTTTATCTTTCTGATGAAGAATTTCATCGGCATCTTGAACCATGGACCTAAATTTGTACAAGAAGAACTCCTGTCCGTCTTTTCCCACTCGTCGATGGCGAAATATAATTGGAAAACCTGAGTCAAAATAGATCAAAATAGGTACCAAAATCCAAATCGGTAAAAATCCAATAATTAAACCCAGTGCAACCACCAAATCAAGAAAGCGCTTCTGTTGTTCGTAGTTCATGACACCAATCTATAGGTATTCTGGGCGATTCTCTTCCTTAAGACGCTCTACCAGTTTCTTGACGTCTTGACTGCGATTTTTGGGCGCAATCATTAAAATTTCGTCTGTGTCTATGACAATCATATCATCAATGCCGACCAAGGCCACTAGCTTGCCATTAACGTGAATCAAGTTGTTTTGAGAGTTGATGGCTAAGGTATGCATGATTTCACCATCGCCAATGGTCACGTTGCCATGCAGGTCCTTGGTTTCCAAATCATAGACTACTTTCCAGTCGCCTAAGTCATTCCACCCGAAGTCTCCAGGAATCAGCACCAAATTGGTAGCTTTTTCAGAGATTGCATAGTCAATTGAGATGCTCTCTGCTTGGTCGTAGATTTGAGGCAGCATTGATTGAAACTCTGCTGGCGAGATTGACTTGAGGGGTTGGACGAGTTCATGCATTTTAGGCATGTGTTGAGCAAATGACTCTTCAAGTGCCTTGGCTGACCAGACATACATGTTGGCGTTCCAAAAATACTTACCTGTGGAAATAAACGCTCGGGCGGTAGGTTCATTTGGTTTTTCAGTAAAACTCTCAACCTTAAACAGAGATAAGCCATGGTTGATTTTGCGCAAATCATCACCGATTTTAATGTAGCCAAATCCGGTGGCTGGACGGTCCGGAGTGATACCGACTGTGACGAGGTATTGGCCTTCGGCCGCGATTGTAGCTGCTGACTTCATGACTTGTAAAAATCCGGCTTCATCTGTAACTACATGGTCGGAAGCGCAGTTGATAATCACTGCTTCTGGATCCATGGAGTATGCGTGAAGAGCGCCCACATACATGGCCAGCGCTGTGTCACGTTTTTTGGGTTCGGCAATAATGTTGTCCGCTGGTATTTCACTCAACTGTTTGCGCACCTCGTCTTGGTGCTGTTCATTGGTTACAACTATAACCCTCTCCCAAGGAATGAGCTTAGTAATCCGGCTGGCAGTCAGCTGAATCATAGTCTCTTTGCCAATCAACTTGAGAAATTGTTTGGGAGTTTTATTCCTGGACTTTGGCCAGAGTCTAGTGCCACCGCCGCCGGCTAAGATGACTGCAAAAGTGTGATCGAGTGCTGTTTGCATAGGTGTTCCTTCCATGCGTTTGCTACATATGTGCGAAACTGACTAATGAATGCTTCAGTATCGTAGCGCACCGCCCGTGTTTGTAAAGGCTCGGACACAAAATTTCTTGTTTCGAGTTCTTTGACAGCCGCCGAGAAGGCCGCGAGAGTTTCATCACTACTATAAACGGCATTGATGGCTTCATCAAGCTGTTCGGCCACTCCGCTTTGCTTTGGCAAGATAGTAGGAATGCCGTGCAGAGCCGCTTCTATTCCGGTTATTCCAAAATCTTCGACTGCTGGAATCAGCAGCGCCTGAGCTGATTGATAAAGCCAGCTTACTTCTTGGTCGCTGCAAGAACGCACAAAGTAAATACTTGGCAGCAAACGCTTTTGATGGCGGGCAAAAAAAGTGGCTAATGTATCAAGTCTAGCGCGGACTATTGCGGCAGAGCCGGAGATCATGACCAAATTGGCCATTTCTGGTCCCTCACCGACTACAATCACTGATCTTTTATTTTCCAGGGCGGCTAATATAGCTATTTCATGATGCTTATAAGCGACCAACCTGGAGACAATTAGCAGATATTGAGGAAGCAGTTTCTTGAATGAATATGGAATAGGCTGAAAGTTGACAGGTAGGGTTGGGTAAATTGGTTGGTTTATGATTAGTCCATAAGCTGACTTTGAGCGCTTAAGAACGAGCTGGGAAATTGGCACGATCAGGTCTGGACGGTAAGCGGTAGCGTAATCGACCATCTTAAGATATGACTTAACCCAGCGGTAAATCTGATTTACTAACGGCAACTTAAACCACCACCTGGTTTTTTGATAGTCTGATTCATGACTATATAAAAATCTGGGTGGAGATAATAAATAACATATGTGCAGCTGGGAGGAAGTGGTTAAAATGGATTTGGCAAAACTGCTGGTCACGGAAATCACAACTTGGTATTTTCTCAAGTCCAATGATTCAAAAGCCAAAGGTAAAAGCCATGCCAATAAATCTTTAAACTTAGCTGCACCTGGGATTTGATTGAGAAAGGAAGTTTGCACTGGCCAAGTATTTAGCCATTTTTTGGCAGCGGAGGAACCAATGGCCGAAAACAGATCGGCGCCTGGAAACGCTTGTTTCAGAGCTTTAAGTACCCGCTCTGCTCCACCATGACTCGATGTGGTCCAGTCATACACAATTGCCACGCGCGGCGGGAGTTTACTCGAAATCATGATTTTATAGATAGGGCTTGATGATAAGCGCGCAGGGTTTGGGTTGCCATGGTTTGCCAGTTGTAGTTGCTAATTAAGCCAGTGGCTCGTTTACGGAGCGTAACCCGAAGTTCGGGTGTAAGCTGACTAAGCGCTTTGATCAGTGACTCGGGACTGGTTGGGGAAAAGAAGATTGCCGCTTTGCGATATACCTCGCGAAAGATTGGAATATCTGACGCGACCACGCACCCACCGCTGGCCATTGATTCAATACCAGGAAGACCGAAGCCTTCTGATAAAGATGGGCAAACTGTGGCATAAGATTTTTGGTA
>CAZSHY010000015.1:5932-18418 GCA_964607125.1 uncultured Pseudomonadales bacterium
TTATCCGGCACATAACCCAAAAAATTAACTTGCGTCTCTAATCCTAGCTCGGAAACTCGTTTTGCAACTCTGTCTTGAAATACAGATCTAGAGCTAACTATGTTTAACTTGAATTCTGGTAATTGAAGTAATGCGCGTAGCACTACTTCAATATTTTTATGTGGATAGAGCGATCCGACATAAAGCAGGTTTTTTGCTGGGACCGCTTGGGTTTTGGCCACCGTGGCAGAGGTAAATATTTTTTGATCATAACCCTCATAGGTGACCACAGTCTTTGCTTTGGCATGAGGATAAAAAGAGTGGACAATTTTCTCAACGGTCCGGGTGGGCACGAGCACGAACTTGGCGCGCGCAATTGCTTTGCCGGTGACCAGTCTGTAGAAGCCGTACTTAAGCCAATATTGCCATGCCGGCAGCGTTGTCACTTTGGTGCCCCGATGATCATGCCAGAGCAAATCATGAATGGTGATGACTAGCGGACCGCGGTAAAAGTATGGGGCATTGAAGTGTGGAACATGTAGCAAATCTAGTTTGGCACGAGCAAAAATTCTCGGTAAAAGTACTTGCTCCTTGAGTGAGTAATGCCGAATGTCGGCAAAGACTACTTCAACTCCCTGTGGCAGTTTTTTGCCAACAACCTGCTCTGATTGAGCTTGGTCGCGGAAAAACAATACCCACTCTTCTCCCGAGCCACTCCTTAAAATTTGGGTGACTAGCTCTGAAATGTACCGACCAATGCCAGCGTGACTGTTGCCAGCCATGCGGCAGTCAATGCCGATTCTCATGCTTAGTTTTTCTTGGTGGAGCGTTTGGCGGCAGCTTTCTTAGCTGGCTTAGCGGCCTTTTTAGTCATAGCTTCTTCAACTATAGACTCAAGCTCTGCCAATTCCTCGTCACTTACATCCATGGAGTCGTTGCAGCATGATCCATCAGCGCATCCACATGAGCCGCCGCAACAATTCTCTGTTGCGAGTGTCTTCTCGAGTTTTCTGGCTGAGAGCTCACGAGCGATAGACATACCTGCGCCAAATAGGAAGTAAAGAGTAGAAATGGCAAATGCGACTACTGGAACTAGATCCAAAATTTGTGGCTGATCAAACAGCTGTTGTTCTGCATAAAAGTAGCGAATAATAAGACTTGGTAGAACGGCAATGGTGAATAAAGATGCCATGTAGACAGCCACGGTTGAAATCATGCAAACACCGTTCTGTGCTCTTAGCTGTTGAATTTTGAAATGAGCATTGCTCATAGGGCTCCTTTTTTGATAAACAAAAAATACTTTATAAAAATACGAACGACCTCAGGATACTTAGTTCGATAGTATTTGTCATAATATTGTAGCATGGTATTGTAGAAGTGGTGTCGTGTTTTAATGGCCAATTTTTGTGAACTACTTTTAATACCCGACTTATTTTTGTGATGAATAAGTTTAACCTGGGGATAAAACATAATCAAATGACCCTCGTCACGAAAGCGGTGACACCAGTCTAAGTCCTCTGCATACATAAAAAATCTTTCATCGAGCATGCCCACAGTTTTAAGGAGTGATTGCCTAACAATCATGGCAGCTCCAGAACAGGCATCAATAGTATGGAAACTGTTAAAATCTTTGTAAGTTTGGTGATATTGACTGAAGAACTTAGAATTAGGAAAAAGGTTTTCTAATCCTAAAAAGTGGGTTGCAGAGGCCCACAACGTAGGCTCGCCTCTGTGGCAAGCTCGGTCTATGTCTCCAGATGTGAACTCAAGTCTTGGGGTAATTACGCCTGTTTGTGGATGCTCATCCAAGTAGGTTAGAAGAATATCGAGATTGGACTGATTGGTAAACTCAACGTCAGAATTACACAGCATTACATAAGTAGCTGAACTCTGAGCGATTGCTAAATTGTTGGCTGCTGCAAAACCTAAATTGCTTGATAGCTCAATCACCTTAACCCACTTGAACTCTCGTCTAAGCATGACTAAAGTTTCATCCTCAGAATGATTGTCCACGACGGTAACTTGTACGGTCCGTTTGGTTTTGGCCAAATAAAACTCGCTCATACTTGAAAGAGTTTTCTTCAACCAGAACTGGCTGTTAAATGTGACGATAATGATTTCCAAATCAAGTTGAGGCATATTTTTATGTTTAAGTTCTTTTAGCTCCGCCAATAGCCTTATATATTGTGTCCAACTTCTGCGAAATTAAAGACCAGTCATAATTCTGCGAAACAAAGGTTTTACCTGCCGCTGCTAAGTCCGCTCTTTTTTGTTTGTCATGCAATAAGTCAATTACATGGGCGGCCATGCCTGCCGCAGTGTTACTGGTTAAGACATGGGTGTGTTGTTTTACAGCTAGACCCTCTACAGCAGTAGTTGTAGCCACGATTGGGGTTCCAGATGCCATCGCTTCTAAAATTTTATAACGAGTGCCTTTGCCACTAAACACCGGAGCAACTAAAACGTGCGCTTGGTTAAAGGCATCGCGGATGTCTGGAATTCTGCCAGTTACGGTAATGCGAGGGTCATGTTTTTCGTAAGCTAAAATTTTGGGTGTAGGAGCATTGCCCACTATCCATAACCTAGCTGTCGGCAATTGAGCAGATATGATTGGCCAAACTTTATCAACCAGAAATGATACAGCTTCGATGTTTGGTAACCATTTAAAAGTGCCTACAGACAAAAGAGTGGGCACATCAGGCTCAAGTCTCTTTTTTTGTGCAAACCAAGCGGTGTCCACACCATTAGCCACAACTTCAATTTTGGTTGGATCTTCTACTTTATCAGCTAAGAAATTTTTATCATCCTCGCTCATAACTACTAGAGTCTTGCATAAATTCCAGTAGTACTTTTCCCAGCGCTTGATCTTGGCAATGTCGATATTCAAAAGGGGTTTAATCAGTGGATGCGCTTTTTGTGCATAACTTTCGTAACCAAGATACTCAATTGTCTGCTCAACTAATAAGATTGGCACGGTAGTTTTGGGCAAGTGCGGCATCATGTAGAAAGTTTCCGCATGAATCAAGTCATATTCGCCGCCTGCTAGTTCTTGTCTAACAGCATCCATTACCGCCGGCACGTGGTTTCTGATAACCAAAAATGGGAAGCTAGAAAAGGCAGTTTGAAAAACTGTTTTTAAAGTAAATGGTTTAGATGAGCGTTTAAAAACTCGGACGCTACTGCAATACTTTTCTAGTTCAGGAATGTATTGTTTTTCATCGTAGTCTTTAATTAGGGCAAATAAAGTTACATCGTGCTTTTTGGCTAAAGTTTTGAGCAAGTTGTAAGTCCTGATCTGTCCTCCAGACAAAAGCGGATATGGCAGATAGGGAGTGAGCATGAGAATTTTCATAGCTGGGAGGGTTGAGTTAGATCGATAATAATGTAAGATGGATTTTTGGTAACTACTTTATACTTTTTTTCTAGTTCACGTGCCTCGTCGTCGTACGCAGTGGTAACATAATGAGTTGCGCCCAGTTCGATTTTCTTGTCAATTTCAAAACCAATTGGCCAACCACGTCTGCCTGTTTGAAAAAGAAAAGCGGTATCCCCCATGGCTGGTGCAATCACCAAGGCATCTGCTGGTACTTTATGATCAACTGCCGCACCAGCTATAACATACTCCCAATGGTTGACGTTAAAGTATCCACCCACCAGTTTCCAACTGCTCAACAGCATCAATACAAAAACGCTCAAGGAAATTGACCAACCTATACGCTCAGCCCGAGTTTTATTTTTAGGAAATTTTAGTGCAAAATTGGCAGCAGTCCACGTTTGAAGGCGAACCATGCCTAGAGCTGTGGTCAGAGCTACAATCGGCATGGCAATGGCTTGATAGTAATCGTGTTGAACATTGCCTTTGGCGATCACAATTAAATAAGCAATGATGCTTATCCACCAAGCATAAAAAATTAGAGCAGATTGATTTTGGGCCTTTTTAGATAAATTGGGCAGGCTTAAATACGCAAAAACCACGCCTATGTAACCCCAGATGAGTTTGGTGAATCTTTCATAACCTAGCCATCTGAACCAGGCTGGTCTAAGTCTGATGCCGTCTCCGTTGAATAGCCAGTTTGAGGCAGGAATACCCTCTGGGAATTGTGCTATCCAAGTACGCCACCACCAAAAAGGCAGAAATGCTATCGGAGCAAAAACTAATGTAGAACCGCGTTCCAGCCATGTTTGTTTGTTCCAAAAAAACCAATCCCGATGATATAGGAGCAATGCTAGATAAACGGGTCCAAAAAAAGCTACGAAAGGCTTGATCAGTAGTCCGAGGCTTAAGCTTACAAGTGAAAGTAAGTACCAACGAAATTGTTTTTTACTTAGCCAAAAGTGAAATGCCGTGATTGAAACAGTGGCAAATAGCACCGCCGCAGGTTCGGGAAGAGCCACGCGTGAGTAATAAACGTTAAATGGGAACAGCGCAAATGTGAGAGCCGTCAGCTCAGCTATTTTTTGACCCCAAATGCTTTTGGTTAAAGTGGCAAGTGCAATTAGGCTAATAATTGACATGACTATGGAGACTAATCTGCTGAGAGTCACCAAATCAAAGATGTCTTGGTGTGTAAATATCCAGGCTATGCCAGCATTTAAGAACGGGAACTCAACCATGCGATATCCTTCCTCAGAGTTGTCTTTACCGCTGGGTATATTGGAGAGGTCGTGATAGCGCGGATGTAATAGATCGATGCCCCGATTAACATACTCTTGGGTGACAGAAACAGTATCCACCTGTCGCCAGCTGTGCCAGTCCAGAAGTGGGTAGGAAACGCGATACAATCTGACTAAAGTTGCTAGTAGGAGAATCACTAGAAAAGTTTGGGAGCGGAAAAGTGCGTTCATTTTGATTGATTCTTTTGTGGCATGCGCACCAGAGCTAAAATAAACCCGGTGGTTAGCCAGTAAATTAGAGCTACCTTAGAAGCTGCAAACACGTCGATGTAACTAGCATTTACCAACAAGCCAACGCTTCCCGCAATAAAGCCGAGTATAAGAAAGTTGGTGTACCGATCTGTTGGATGCTGTTTGAAGTAGCGAGCTGAGAGCCAAATACTTATGACTACCGCTCCATAAAACGTGACAAAACCAAGCGCCCCAGTTTCACCTAGGGTACGTAAAAAGTTGTTGTCAGTGCTTTCAGCCTCTGTAAACTGCATGGCAGTTTCTTTGGTGAGAGTGGCGTAGCCACTTCCAAGTAAAGGATTGGTGTAAAATCCAGCAAGGGCTCGGGGCCAGAGTGTGTCAAGTCTGATGGCAGCTGATAGACCATAAAGAAACGCATTATCTGAGTAGGTACGTGGCACGGCTACAGATGAAATAGTAGCCACGCCCTCCGCTGATACAGTGGCAACCTGTTTATAATCTGGTACGTCAACATATACATCGCTGGGTTTTTCAGCAACTGGCCTTTCATCCGAGGTGACTAAAACTGGATCAATGCCCATTGAGTTGGCAGGCTTTTCCACCTTAAGTTCGAAGCCGTACAGTCTGGCTAAAAGAGGTACTTTGGTGGGCAAATAAACAAAAAGCAGATCTTTTCTTTGTCGGTTAATATCGTGGTAGGTTTTGTTTAAACTGGGAAAGGCTTCCAATGTTTGGAGAAGCCTTTCATACATACTTGAGCCAAATTGAGACATCATAAATACTGTTAACAAGCCAATCCCAAGAGATCTGGACACAAACCACCAACTTTTTTTCAATACAGTTGATTGAAGTGTGGCGCCCAGTACGAGCAGTATGGCTATGCCCACGCCCAAGGCAAAAAGGGATGTGCGCGCCGCACTTAACATAAGTAACCAAAGGCCGCCAGCAAATACAACCCACACTCCGAGCTTGGTCAGCCACTTTTTTGCACCAAAAGCTAATCCAGCTAAAATTGGCAGAATTACCACTAAGTAGGCGCCCATGTCGTAGTGACCGCCAAAGGTGGACTGCACCCGAGCGTGTTCGGTCAAATAAAGTCTTAGTCCTTTGCTAAATTCGCGGTTCATGGTTGAGTAAACAGGCCAGTAAAAATGGCGCTGCCCTACTCCATAAATGAATACACACAGAAGTGTCAGGGTGGTTATGAAAAGGTAAATCTTAACGTCGCGTTTTGTTTTAATAGCCGCATAGGCGGCAAAAAATAATGAAAAATACTCTAGGTACCTGAAGTAATGTAAAAGTGATTTGCCGATGTGAATTAACTCGAAGGGTACTGTTTTTGAGATAAACACAGCGGAGATGGTAGAGAGTAAGCCAACGACAGCGTATGCACCAATGATGGGTGTCAGTGGAGTTTTCCAAGAGATTTTTTTACGCCAAACCTGAGTCGCCCAAATGATTGCAGTGATGACAATAAAGATATCTTCTAGCCTGACCCTAACGATGTATCCAGGAATGACTTCGAACAAAGGCAACTTAGGGTAAAGCGGAATAAAGGCGGTAAGAAAAGCCACCATGATCAGAAGAGCGTGGTCATCTAGCCATTTTAACCATTTTGTAAAATTCGTCTTAGACATAATTACAGCCATTATACAGGTTTGTTACTGATCTAATAGTTGGTTAAGTATCTGGGAATAAACTTTAGCTTGGTTGGCTTTTCCAGGCAAGATGGTAAAAATGATAGTTCTGATCAGTGCTCCAAGTTGAAGAAGAATTTTTGCGGGTGTAACTTGCCAAAGCGGCATATGTTTAGCCCAGATGTACTGCAAACCTGTAAATTCGCCCTTGATAGCCGTCTGAGATGAGGTACTTTGGTGAGCTAAATGTGTTACGCGAGCAGCTGGATGGAGGGCTATTTGCCAGCCGTGGTGTTTAGCTCGTATGCACAGCTCCACATCCTCACCATACATAAAAATTTGTGGATCAAACATGCCGCAATCGGTAAAAACTTGGCGACGTACAACCAAAGCGGTGCCTGCCACCCAGTCTATCGAGGTCAGCTGTGTGGCTTGATTTGTGGGGTTGGTGACGGGAGCGCGTTTGCCTGTGTGCTGAATAGATGGTAAGAATTGGCCAATCACTGGTAAGTCATCTAAAAGTGTCATTTGACAGAATAAGCTGAGCAAAGAAGGCTCATCCCCGCCTTGGGCTTGAACTGTGCCATCCAGATTCAGTAGGGTCGCAGCTAAAATGCCCAATTTGGACTCAGACGCATTGTTGTCGATTTCTTGATCTTCCAAAAATGCTGAGACGAGTTTATCAAGCGCGCCCGCTTGCAGTTCTGTATCTGGGTTTAAAAATAAAATGTAATTGCCACTTGAGTGCTCTATGCCCCAGTTATTGGCCGCGCCAAACCCCAAGTTTTTAGTTGAAGGATGAATGATTACTTTTGTATGTGCAGATTTTTTAAATGCTACAATTTTCTCGAGAGAATTGTCAGGAGAATGATTGTCTATTACTATTAGTTCCGTAGAATTGGACAAAAGTTTACTTGACTCAACCTCACGATCAATAGACCTTAGACATTGAAGAGTTAGCTCCGCCGTGTTGTACGAAACCACCACGATTGATAATAACAGTGGGTTAGTTTGATTGTGCTGCATTTTGTTATTGAAAAAGGCGCGGCCGCCCAAGTGTGTATTTCAGCTGTGTGATATCTCTATCACCAATTTTGTGTGCTGGCACACCGCCTACAATGGTTCCTGGTGAAACTGATTTGGTAACCACCGCACCCGCACCAACCACAGCACCTCTGCCAATGGTAACTCCGGGTAAAATGATAGCGCGTGGACCAATAAAAACATAGTCTTCTATTTTTACCGCTTGCTCAATGGCGGCCATTTGTGGATCATGAATGTCATGCTCACTTGTCCAGATCATTACTTCCGAAGCGATATCAACATGTTCACCAATAATCAGTCCACCCTGAGAGTCAGTTAATTGCTTTCTTCCATCCAGAGTGCAACGTTCGCCAATGAGACTGCCTGCGCCGATTTGAATATGAGCTGGATCGTAAATGCGAGCAAACATATGAATAGTAGATTTGGGACCTATCGACATGCCAAAAAGTCTGTAGCAAAAATTACGGACTGAATGTAGTGGAACACAACCAACTACCCACCAAAGAATACCAGTCACCAGCTCCAGCCAGAGAGTTTTAATGCGCGTGCTGCCTTTGGCCAAAACTTGTTCATGTGTGAGTAACTGACCATGTTTGTCTGCAAGAGGTGTGAGCATATGTTTAAGTATACCTTACTTGGTCGTCGAGTCACTATCAGTAAATGGTAGTCGCAGATGTTGGTACGCAGCGGGTGTGGCAATTCTGCCCTTGGGAGTTCGTTTGAGAAATCCAACTTGTAACAAATATGGTTCAACCACTTCTTCGATAGTGATACCATCCTCATTGAGCGAGGCTGTTAGAGTTGATAGGCCTACCGGTCCGCCACTAAATTGGGCAATTATATGTGTTAAAAACTGGCGATCGGCATCAGTTAAGCCCAATTCGTCAACTGCAAATAGGGTTAAGGCCTTGACCACACCATCCATAGTGATAGATTCTGCGCCTGATACCTGGGCGTAGTCACGAACTCTTTTTAATAGCTTGAGTCCAATTCTAGGAGTGCCACGGGATCTTCTGGAAATTTCCAGTGAGGCATCATCCATAAGTTTGACACCGAGCAGGCCAGCGGCTTGTCTGATGATGACGGCAAGTTCATTCGGTAAATAATATTGAAGTCTGTGTATTAGACCAAATCTATCTCTAAAAGGACCTGTGAGTTGACCGAATCTTGTGGTTGCGCCTACCAAAGTAAACCTGGGGAGATCAAGTCTAATTGTTCGAGCAGATGGTCCTTTGCCAATAATAATATCCAAAGCATAGTCCTCCATGGCAGGGTAAAGTGTTTCTTCTACAGCCTTTGGCAGGCGATGAATTTCATCGATAAATAAAATGTCTCCGGGACCGAGATTGGTGACAATGGCGGCTAAGTCTCCAGGTTTGGTTAGTGCTGTACCACTCGTCACGTGTAGCTTAACGCCAAGCTCTTTGGCCAAAAGGTGGCAAAGAGTTGTTTTACCGAGTCCAGGCGGACCATATAATAATAAATGGTCAAGAGACTCATTTCTCTCTCTAGCAGCTTGAATCGCAATTTGAAGCGACTGCTTAACCTGCAGTTGGCCATGAAATTGGCCCCAGTCTGTTACTCGTAGGGATTGAAAAAGTGCTTCTTCTTCTGGACTTAAGATGGTTTCATCAGTTTGCGAAGTATTTGACATAGGTTATTTGGAAATATGCGCGGAAATGCTTTTAATGGCGAGTTGAATAGCCTTTTCTACAGAAATTTCATCAAGTGGTAATTCTCTGGCTGCAGCTTTACTTTCTTCTTCAGCAAAGCCAAGTGATAAGAGCGCATCGACAACGACTTGCTGGGAGTTATCAAGTGGAGATAAGTCGAGTTCGCGCAAACTGCCGAGTTTGGAAGTGAGTTCAATAATTATTTTTTGGGCCAGTTTTTTACCAACTCTGGGCAGTTTAGTGAAAAAAGTAACGTTAGCTTCTTGAACAGCGGTAATAATGGCTGGAGTCGGTTGCTCTGTAATAGCTAAGGCTGTTCTCGGACCAATTCCAGACACTGATAGAAGCAATAAAAATAGTTCTTTTTCAGGTTCAGCCATAAACCCAAATAGTTCGATGGCATCCTCACGGACCACGGTATGAATAAATAAGGTTACAGGCGCCTGGTTTCTGCAGGCGGCTGCACACCTAGAAGAGACCGCTATCCCATACCCAACTCCGCCCACATTAAGAATTAAGTTCCCGTTGGATTGAAAGATGGGGGTACCCGAAAGTAAGGCGATCATAGTTTTAGTATACCCTACTGTTGGCGCTGGTGCATGGCATGAGTTAGACAGATAGCAACTGCATCAAGCGCATCGTCCAGCTGAACAGCCTCAGCTATTGGCAATTTTACCTGCAATTTAATCATTTTTTGCACAGCTCGCTTATCCGCTCGGCCTGATCCAGTGACGGTTAGCTTAACTTGATTGGGAGAATAATCATAAATTTGAATGCCAGCCTGCAAAAGATGGGCTATGCAGACACCCCTCGCCTCACTTACGCCGAGTGCGGTTGATTTATTTTTAGAAAAAAACAATGTTTCAATGGCAGCCTGTGACGGTTGATGCAAATTAATAACTTCTGTTAGTTGGGTTACAAGCTGAAGGTAACGTTGGTAGATTTGAAGTGTCTTATCAGTTTGAATTGTACCCAATTTTAAAACTTGAAAATTTGAGCCTTCGGCTTGACAGACAGCCCAGCCCAACCGATCATATCCCGGGTCCAGGCCTAAAATTGTTTTCATGTATAGCGCCCCGCTACCTCTTTGAGAGCTGCCAAGACCACCTCAGCTGTCCGCTCCCAGGAAAATTTATTGATCTGTTGGCGCATTTTGCGGCGCAGAATTGATCTTTGCTTGGCAGATAAATTCAAAATACTGTAAAAAGTTTCTGCTATTTCAGGAGGATTAAACGGGTTGACTAAGTATCCAGCATCACCTATGACTTCGGGCAAACTGGCGGAGTTGGCAACAACTGGAATAGTTCCTACAGCCATCGATTCAAGTGGTGGGATGCCAAATCCCTCCTCAGTACCCAGCAGAGTTGTGCAGGCGGCGTTGTTGAGTAGGGCTGATTTTTGATCTTCTGTGATGTAGCCAGTCATGATAATTTGCTTAGCCACTGGAGAATTTTTAATCCGTTCTAAAATATTTTGTGACAACCAACCGGCTTTGCCTGCAATCACTAGTTGGGGCGGACTGGAAGTGATGGTGGTATTTTTTTTGGACTTTAATTTGCGACCCCAAAGCTTGTGAGTTAAAATTTCGTAACTCTCAACCAGTTTATCCAAGTTTTTGCGAGGTTGAATTGTGCCAATAAAAAGTATGAATGGCTGGGTAACCTTAAGTTGCTTAAGTATCAAGACCTGCTGGTTATGACTTAATTTAGTCTTCTCTGTTCTAAAACCTGGGTATGCTACGACTACATTTTTTGGTGAGATACCGTAATGTTCTATCACGGCATTTTTAGTAGATTGACTGATGGCTATAACTTTCTGAGCTTTCCGAACGCTAAAACGAGTCCAGTACTTAAGTTGGAGGTAATCTTTAAGTAAGAAATGTGTTGGATGGCTGATATAGGCGGTATCCATGACGCTGGAAACATACGGTACGGGACAAAGCTGCGGCGCATAGTGCCCCGGAGTAAAAAGTAGCTGAAAATCGCCCTTGTTTCGGTACAAAAATATAGGTAAGGCCCACTGAGTCCAGAAACGCGCTGGTCCAATAACTATATATTGCCATTTTTTTGTAGCTGGGGGCATATCTGATACCGGCGGAGCGGCTAACAAAAGCGTGCACACGATGTCTTGGCTTGATTCCACAATTTTGGACATAGCCATCAATAGTTCAAATGCATACACGTTGCTGCCAACTCGATTGGTTGTGTTTGCCTCATTAGCATCAATAGCGAGTTTAATAGTCTTACCTGCCATCTTGTGCATCCTGAATTGCTTTTTGATATACGGCCAAGGTTTCCTGGGCAACTTTTTGCCAATTAAACATGTGTAATCTCACCACCATCCTTTGGAGGCGCTTGCGTTGCGCTTCTAGTGGTTCGTTCAGAACTGTGACCAAGCCTGCGCGTAATTCATCAACCGATTTTGGATCAACAAGCTCGGCAGCATTGCCTGCCACCTCGAGTGTGCCACCGGTTTTGGACGTAACCACTGGCGTTCCATGGTGAAAAGCTTCAAGAATTGGTAAGCCAAAACCTTCGTCAAGCGATGGGTAAGCAAAAACAGCTGCTTGTGCGTATAAAACCGACAGCTCGGAGTCAGTCACATGCCCCAAAAATCTTATTGGCAGATTGTTATATTTTTTTTCTGCTGATGTTTCATCCCAGCCAGCTGCACCAGCTATGACTAATTCGTAGTCAGCGGCCAGTGGTTGCCAGGCTTCAATGAGTCTAGCAAGATTCTTGCGCGGTTCTCTGGTGCCAACAAATAAGATATAAGGTTTTTCTAACTTAAGTTGAGTTTTAATTTGTTCAAAGACATCCTCTGTCATCTGTTCATCAATTCTGGAAAATTCAACAGGCAAGGCTTCGTGAATAACGTGCACTAAGTAGGGTGGATAACCAAGTAACTCCACTATATCTCGTTTGGTGGTTTGACTGACGGCAATAATTCTTGCTTGGCGTTTTTTTAACACCGCCCATGATTGTTGGTGCATACTTAAAATTTCAGGGTGGGCAGTCTGTGGATACTTGAGAATTGCCAAATCATGTACTGTGGAAACCAGAGGTAGTTTTTTATCTGGAGGCTGTAGCCAGTCCCAGGAGTGAAAGACATCAATATGAGGAAGTTGAGCTGCTACACCTAATCCTCCCCATTTCCAGGCATACTTGAGCAAAGACTGTGGGTAGTGCTTGATTGTAACTGAGTGGCGGGAGCTGGCAGGACCGGTTGTCAAAAGCTGTTGAGCAAGTTTTAACAATTGAGCATGCTGGGTTAAGGAATAGCCGAAG
>CAZSHY010000015.1:18428-21386 GCA_964607125.1 uncultured Pseudomonadales bacterium
TAATGAGACCGAGGGTAGCTGAGATAGCTCGCGAACCAAGTTGGCTGTATAGCGAGAAACGCCGCGCTTATGCAGTAATGATGTGACATCAATTCCGATATTCATATGCAGTGGCGGCCTCTACCTTGCTAAAAATTCTGATAAATCCAATGTTAGGATACTCCATAACCTGGCGTTCTGTATATCCGAGCGAATTTAAAACGGCTTCAAGTGTACGATTCGGATCAGTAATATCTCTTAGATAGTCAAAAATAATAATGTACTGAGCGCCGTTCGTCAGAATGGGAGTCAGCAGTTTTTGGGCTGATGATTCATCCATAACTTGTAGCGATTTTGTGCTTAAGCTGGGATAAGCCAATTTGTCGTACCAACGCCAAGAAGCAAATGGCTGAGGAAAAGCAAACACGGCTAAACTCACATCGGGTGGATACTGTGTGGTTACCGCATGGTAAGCATCTCGCCAGTTCTCTCGCTGGAGCTGAGCATCAGTAAAGTAGGCGCTCGTACTCCATAAGTTACCTAATACCACAGCACCAATTAGTCCGCGACCAATCCAAGGTAATATTTTCTGCTTTGAATTTTCGGCGAACAAATACAAACCAGCTATCCCTAAGTACCAGGCGGGAAGTGTGAACAGCACTCGTTTAGGCTGAAGAATTGGAATCAAAAAGGAAATTAGCCAGGCAGTTAGAATCGGAAACAATATCCACCATCCAAGAATATTGAAAATTTGTTGATAATGATGTTGGGTTTTGGAAGGCTTGTGATATGTATATATACGATATAAACAAACTGAAATTGAAAGCACAATCACCGCTGTAAGTGTTAAGAATATTGGAGTGGGCTCAACGTTGAGAACGCCAAATACAAACTTGAGAACAACCAAGGGCAAGCTTTTAATTTGAGGTACCCCAACTATTTCAGACCAGCCGGGAAGTAGAGCCTGGACCTTTCCCCCTTGTGCAAGTTGGCCAATAAAAAATGGCATCCAAGGTAAAAACCCAAAAGCTGCAGCCGCGACGCTCATAAAAAAACCTTTGACTTGGGAGCGGCGTGAAATGAAAACATACATGGCTTGAGAAAGTAAGGCAAATGGGTAAAGATAAGATGAAAAAATTCCCAAAAAAGTCACAGCTGCCAAAGGCCAATCGAATTGGTGCGAACGAACCTGAGGCCTGAGAATTCTTAACCAGGATAGGGTTGCCAAAAGTGCTGGCAAGGCATATGGTCTAAGTTCTTGAGAATAGTAAATATGAAATGAGGATGTGGCAAGTAAAAGGCTGGCAATGACACCAAGCTTTCTTCCGCCCAGACCTACTCCAATAAAATATGTGGCAAGAATGGTCGCCAATCCTGGAAGAAGTGCGCCCACGCTACGCAGCCACCATTCGTGATGTGAAACATATTGAGCTACATGCAAAATTAGATGCAAAAGGGGTGGTTGAAAGTCTTCAACAATCTGAAATTGTTGATTAATTGGCCGCGAACTTTCTAGCGCCTGAGCAGCCTCATCTAGCCAAAAAGAACCATTGATTAGCGGTAGGCGCAGAATTAGTCCAACTCCGACGATGAGCCAAGGTAAAATCTGTAACAGTCGCGTCCGCATAAGACAAGTATACGACAGCTCTGTTCTTTCTGAAGAAGCAGTTATACAATGCGTTACATGAACGAGACTTTTATTGGAAAAACGGTTGTCCTAACGGGAGCAGCAGGATTTATTGGCTCTCACTTAGCTGACGAAATAATTGCCCAGGGTGGAAAAGTAATTGGAATTGATTCTTTAATTACTGGGCGATTGGCCAACATTCATCACTTGCAGACCAATCCTAATTTTACGTTTATTGAGCATGATTTGGTTACCCAAGGTGTGGGAATTGTCGGTCAGCTAGATCAGGTGGACGTTGTCCTTCACTTTGCATCACCAGCTAGTCCGGATAAATATCAAGCTCATCCGATTTTGACTTATCAGGTTAATTCTCAGGTTACGCATGCAATTCTAGAGCTGTTGCATCACAAATTTCCACAAGCTACATTTCTCTTTGCCAGCACATCTGAGGTCTATGGTGATCCTCTAGTTCATCCACAACCAGAAACATATTGGGGCAATGTTAACCCCAATGGAGCACGCTCTTGTTATGACGAAGCCAAGCGTATGGGTGAAACAATATGTGGAGTATGGCATCGTGAGTATGGGATGGATACTAGAATTGTCAGAATTTTTAATACCTATGGCCCGCGTCTAGATTTAGATGATGGTCGGGTGATCCCCTCATTCATCAAGGCGGCTTTAGCACATCAGCCCTTGATCATTTTTGGTGATCCGGGCAAGACTCGCTCTTACTGTTATGTATCAGATCTAGTTTCTGGCATTTTGGCGTTGACGGTACATAAAAATGGAGCTGGTGTCACGCTAAATTTAGGTAATCCAGGCGAGTATTCTCTATCAGAAACAGCGCAAGCTGTTTATCAAGCAGTGACAGGCAAGCATGACCCTGTTCTGTTCGAGCAATTCCCCGATCGACAGGATGATCCTACGCGACGGAAACCAGATATATCCCGCGCTCAGCTATTGCTGAACTGGCAGCCAGTTGTATCTTTTGAAGACGGAATAAGACTCACAGTTGAATCAGTCAGATCGAGCTGAGACGTGATAAAGAATACACGCGTTTTGGCAACCTGAGTCAAGTTGTGTCAAAACGAAACTACTCTTAAGTTCTTCAAAATCTGCAGTAACCTGACGGGCATGAGTAATGTAAGCATTTGTCACGTAGACCGCTCTGCCCTGCTTAAGCCGTAACTCAATCAATTGGGTTGGCGATATGTTTTTCAGTTCAGGTGTAGGCCAAATAAATATTGATTTACTGATAAACTCCTGTGACATTGAGAGTGGCAATATCTCTGCGTGAAAATTTGGTGAATACCATGAAAATAATTGTGGCGGGAGGGCGGTAACAATAA
>CAZSHY010000016.1:0-21104 GCA_964607125.1 uncultured Pseudomonadales bacterium
ACCACACTCAAGGTCTTGTCCGGTCTACTTTTCCCAACTGCTGGCTCGGTGTCTGTGCTGGGCTACAACCCGTGGGACCGCAAACCGGAGTTTCAAAAACAGTTTGCCCTAGTCATGGGTCAAAAAAACCAGCTTTGGTGGGACTTGCCTGCCATGGAGACTTTTTTGCTCAACAAAGCCATCTATGATATTCCCCAAGCCCAGTTTGACGCCACTCTCAACCGGCTTTTGGACTTACTAGAGGTGCGCGAGTTCGTCAACATTCAAGTGCGCAAGCTGTCGTTGGGACAAAGGATGAAGTGCGAGCTGATCGCCGCCTTACTACACAACCCCAAGGTCCTATTTTTGGATGAGCCAACCATTGGCTTGGATGTGGTCATGCAAAAAACGCTCCGCGACTTTATTAAAGCTTACAACAAAGAATTCAACGCCACCATTATTCTCACCAGCCACTACATGGATGATGTCAAAGAATTGTGTGAACGAGCCATCATTATTGATTCCGGTGTCAAAATCTTCGACGGCAAGCTTCAAAACATCATAGACAAATACGCCCGCAATAAAATCGTGTCCTTGGTTTTTTCCAAGCCAGTCACCAAAAAAGAACTGGAACAGTACGGCGAAATCAAAGAATTTGCTCAAGATGGCTCAGCGTACACCGCCACTATTTTGGTGCCCCGCAAAGAGGCGGCCCAAGTAGCCGGCGCCGTACTCAAAAAACTGCCAGTGGAAGATGTGAATATTGAAGAGCCACCAATTGAAGCGATTATCCGTGAGGTGTTCGGCCAAAATCGCGCCAAAAAGTAATCATTGTGCATAAATACATTCAGTTTTTAACTATCAGTTGGCAGGCCGGCTTAGCCTACCGCTCGGGTATGATTTTGTGGCGGATTCGCGGCTTGCTGGTCACGATCATGGCGCTGTCGCTGTGGTCCAGCATTTTTGCCAGCAATGGTCAGGTCCTCAACTACACCGCCGCGCAGATGAATACCTACATTTTTTTGGTGTCAGTGCTGCAAAGTGTAATTCTGGCCACAGCCCTGCATGGGTTGGCGGGCACAATTTACCACGGCGATCTGTCATATTGGCTGCTGCGTCCACTCAATGTCTTGGGAGGCTTATTTGTCCATGATCTAGCTGATAAACTACGCAACTTTGGCTTTGCCCTGCTGGAGTCAGCTGCTTTCATTTGGTTGCTGCAACTAAATATTGCCAGTCCTACTCCTGCCACCCTCTGGCTGTTTGGTTTGTGGACTATCTTGGCAGTCGGCCTTAACTTCATCATTACAGTCCTGTTTGGCTGTTTGGGATTTTGGACCAATGACGTCTGGGCGCCCAAGTTCTTATTCTTCATGCTTATAGACGCTACCGCCGGCAAGCTCTTTCCGCTGGATATTCTGCCTAGCGCTGTACAGACTGTGGTTCGTTATACGCCCTTTCCTTACTTGTCTTACTATCAAACCCAGCTGTTCATGAACCGTTTGCCGCCGGAGCAGTTCCTCGGGCATACCCTCGCTCTTTTCGCTTGGTGCTTGGGCCTGGGCGCTCTGACTTTGGTAATCTGGAAACGAGGCCTACGAGACTATGAAGCGGTGGGAAGGTAAATAAATGTTGCAATTTATCAAAAAACACTGGGTCTACTGGCTAAGAATTGCCAATGTGGCACTCCAGGAAGCGTTTGTCAGCCGCTGGTCTAATCTCTTGTTTTTGTTGGGCAAGGCAGTTCGCTTAAGTATGAGCTTGGCTTTCCTGCTGATCATTCGTCAAAATGTAACCATGATTGCTGGTTACACCGGCGATCAGCTGGTGGCTTTCTTTTTAGTTTTTCAGTTTCTCGACACGATTGTGCAGGTTATGTACCGCGGTGTATATGTGTTTGACAGCAAGATCAGAAACGGCGAATTTGATTTTTATCTGGCTCAACCCATCAGCCCACTTTTTCGGTCGCTGCTGGGTAAACCGGACATCAATGACGTGATTTTTCTGCTGCCTAGCACGGTAATTTCATTTTATATCTTGTCCACACTATCTTTACAGGCTTCTCTGCCGACTGTCATCTGGTTTGCGTTACTACTCTGCAACTCGTTTCTGATTGCCACGGCTCTGCACATTGTGGTGTTGGCATTTGCTGTTATTTTTGTGGATGTGCAAAATGGAATTTGGATTTATCGGGATATTACCAAACTCGGGCAGTTTCCCATCTCAATATATCGCGGGGCTGTTAGATTTGCCGCCACATTCATTGTGCCGGTGGGAGTAATGATCACTGTGCCTGCCGAAGTGCTGCTGAATGTGCCGCAGACGATTGGCCTGGCCCCTGCCCTGACCATCGGGCCAGCGTTTTTTATAGGTAGCGTGGTACTCTGGAGGTGGTCACTTAAAAGATATAGTAGTGCGAGTAGTTAAATGAATACGCAAACAATGGGTTTGCACTTTCAATTGAAAAATCTTACCGCTTGGGTGACTGTCGCTTGCGGCGGGCTTTACCACCAGTACCAATCTTGCGAGTTTCTTTCATGCGGTCATCACGACTCAGCAGACCATCTTTTTTGAGAATATCTCGGAAAGATCCGTCAAACTTAATCAATGCTCTAGCTATACCCATGACTGCAGCATCCAACTGAGCTGACATGCCTGATCCAGAAACTTTGATCGTGACGGCGAACTTACCCTTAGTGCCAGTCAGTTCAAATGGCTTCATGTAGGTAGCAACTGCGTAAGGTACTGAGCTAAAATAATCTCCCACGATCATGTCGTTAACTATGAAGTCTCCGGCAGATTGGTAAATTCTAACTCGAGCTGTGGCAACTTTACGTCGACCTACGCCTTCGGTGTACTCACCAGCAGCGTAAGCCAGCTGCGCGTTGTGACGAGAAACAGCGGCTGGTGTCGTAGACCGAACTGGAGCCACCTTCTTGATCACTTTTTTCACGACTGTCTTTTTTTTGCTCAATTTTAATGCCATAGTAAGTGGTTCCCTTTATGCTTTAGCCTGGTCCTGTGTCGCAACCTGACTCTGATGTGGGTGCTTAGCACCAACATAAACTTTCAATCGATTCATGCGAGCGGTGCGCAACTTGTTTTTGGGCAACATGTTGTAGACTGCCTTTTCAATAACTTTTTCTGGATTCTGTTGGGTCAATCTGCCCAATGATTTGGAACGGATACCACCTGGAAATCCAGAGTAGCTATAGTAAAGCTTGGAAACCGCTTTATCGCCAGTTACCACAACCTTGGTAGCATTCAAAACAACTACAAAGTCACCGGCATCAACATGAGGTGTAAACTCTTTTTTGTGCTTGCCAATTAGCTTGGCTGCCACATCAGCGGCTACCTTGCCCAAAATTGCATCGGCTGCATCAACCACGTGCCAGGCACGGGTTACATCAGCGGGTTTAAGCATGTACGTGTTTTGCATAGTTTATCTTTCACCAGTCTTACGAACTACTGGAGCGCGCTTGGCTGAGCCAGCTTTGGTGGCAGCGATTTTTTGTAGCTTGGGCGCGACTTGCTTAGCATCAATTGGAGTAACTTTTTTAGTTTCAGCGGTTGATGCATCGGTTGTTTTGGCTGACTTGACTGTCTTGGCTGCTGCGGCTTTGATCGCTGCGGTTTTGGTTAAGCCAGCTTGTTCGGGCATAGTCACCAAACTTAGGGTAACTACGTCTGTGTTGTCACCGCGGCGAGTGCCTACGCGCACAATCCGGGTGAAACCTGAGTCGCGAGTGTCAAAGAGTGGAGCAATTTTGTCGACCAAAGTGTTGACTGCATCACGCTTGCCAAAAAAGGTGTGCAAGACACGGCGGGTAGCTAGACTGCCATCTTTGGCTTTACTGATGAGCTTGTCAGCAATCCTACGAATTTCCTTAGCCTTGGCTAAGGTCGTGGTAATTGAACCGTGCTCAACAAGTGCTCGGACCATCTCACGAAGCAGTGCTCCGCGAGCCTTGGTATCACGATTGAATGTCTTGGTTGCTACTCTGTGTCGCATATAACCTTTTGTGCTCCTGGCTTACCCGAGGCTCACACCCTTCTTTTGGAGTGCTTCATCAATGATTTCAACACTCTTTTCACCTAAGTTTTTAACCTTAGCCACTACGCCTCTGTCAGCACCTTTTAGGTCACCAACAGTTTTGAAGCCTCCCTTGCGCAGCGCGTTAGCGATGCGAGTGGGCAAATCAAGTTCTTCAACGGTTAAGCGAAGGACTTCTGCTTCTTCAGGTGAGAGATCCAACACGGGTGCTTCTTCAATCACCACAACTGGTTCAAATACCTGAGTAAATTGGCGGGCCAAGATCCGAGCGGCTTGCTCAACTGCCTGAGCAGGTGTGAGCGAACCATCGGTTTGGACATCCAAAATCAATTTGTCATAGTCAGTTCGGCGACCTACGCGAGTTGATTCAACTGTGTAGGAAACCTTGACCACAGGCGAAAACAGGGCATCAATTACGATGTCGCCAATGACTTTGGCTTTCTGTTCGTCGGCCATTACGTAGCCAAGTCCGGGATCAGCCACCATCTCTACAGTCAAGGACTTACCCTTGGCTAAAGTTGCGATGACTTGATCGGGATTAACGACTTCATAACCGGCGGAACACTCAATGTCAGCGGCGGTGACAACTTTTTCACCTTTGACGCTCAATTTGAGCTTGCCTGGATCGGCACTTTCTGACTTAATGCGTACCAACTTGAGGTTCAAAATCAATTGAACCACGTCTTCAGTCATGCCTTCAAGGCTAGAATATTGATGGTCAATTCCTTCAACTCTAACCTGAGTGATCGCATGTCCTGGCAGCGAAGTCAGAAGCACGCGTCTTAAAGCGTTGCCTAGTGTGTGGCCATATCCCTGCTCCAAAGGCTCAATGTGCAGTTGGGCATGATCGGCACTAACACCCTCAACCTTGGTTTGAAAGGTGGGGTTCATTGGTTGATAGTTACTCAACTGTTTTGTCATATACGTTTTTCCTTTGTTTCTCCTCTCTCGCAGCATGTGCGAGAAATCTGTGTACTAGGATTATTACCTACTATAATACTCAACGACTAGCTGCTCCTCGATAACTTCTGTGATATCGCCGCGTTCAGGCAAGCGAGCAACACTGCCCACTGCCTGTTTACGCTGCAACCATGAGGCTGGAGCATATTCTTGCTTAAGCATGTCTGAGACTGCAGGCACCTTCATGGCCTTGTCAGTCAAACTGATCACGTCTTTAACTTGAACTCGGTGTGAAGCGACATTCATTTTGCGATTGTTAACGCGAACATGTCCGTGGGAAACCAACTGACGAGCAGCTGCTCGAGTTGGAGCCCAGCCCAGGCGGTACACTACGTTGTCCAATCTTCGCTCTAGCAAACTAAGTAGACCAGAACCAGTAGCGGTTGGGTCAGTGCTCGCTTTTTCATAAAGCTTGCGCAGCTGTTTCTCTAGAATTCCATAAATATATTTGAGTTTTTGCTTTTCCTTGAGTTGGGTACCAAAGTCAGACAGTTTTCTGCTGCCTTTGTGACCATGCTGACCAGGTTTGACCATGAGTCTACGGCTAACTTTAAGCGGATTAGACTTAAGTCCGAGGTCTTCTCCGATCTTGCGAGCGAGCTTATTTTTTGGTCCAATGTAACGTGCCATAGTTGTGAATACCTCTTAAATTTGTTTATTGTGCTTGGATTTACGAGGACGAGTTCCATTGTGTGGATCTGGAGTCATGTCGGCAATCATAGAAACACGAATACCCTGAGCCTTGAGCACACGAAGTGCTACGTCGCGACCCGGGCCTGGTCCCTTGAGATAGACTTCCATCGAGCCCATGCCGTATGCTCGAGCTTTGTTGATGGCATTCTCTACAGTTATAGTTGCAGCGTAAGGAGTGGACTTGCGTGAGCCAGTGAAACCGGCTTCGCCAGCAGTCGACCAGCACAGCACGTTACCCTTTTCATCTGTGACGCTAACCAGCGTACTGTTGAAGGTAGCGGTGACGTACATCCGACCCCGGGGGACGGCTTTGGTAACGGTTTTAGTTGTTTTGGTTGCAATATTTTTCATACCGTAGCATCATCCTTACTTCTTCTTAGCTTCCTCAAGCTTGGCTGCCATCTCTTTACTCATGGCACCCACGGTGTGCTTGCGACCACCGCCTCTGGCAGTGCGACCGTTGGAACGGGTTCTCTGACCACGACTGGGGAGCTTGGCAATGTGACGTAGACCACGATATGACTTGATACGCTTGAGACGATCAACGTTATCATTAATCATGCGACGCAAATCACCTTCAAGTGGGAACTCTTCTAAAATGCGCTGAATGCGGTTGATTTCATCTGCAGTCAGAGCGGAAGCGCGCTTTTCACCATCAATGTTGGCCTTGAGAACAACTTCATCAGCTAATGAAGGTCCAACGCCAAAAAGATACCGAAGTGAGAAGCGGACTTTTTTGTTTTCTGGAATATCAACACCTAAGATACGAGGCATACCAATTATCCTTGTCTCTGCTTATGCTTGGGGTAGACAGGACAGACCACACGCAAAACACCTTTGCGGCGGATAATCTTGCATTGCAAGCACATTTTTTTAATTGATGACCGAACTTTCATAGACGTACTGCTTTTTAAATCAGGGTTGAACTATACCCCATAACCTGGAAATTGAAAAGGACTAAATTTGCTGCGAGGTCTTTTGGACCGATCTATAGGTAATTTTACACTTTCCGAGGTCATATTTAGATACATAACCTTTAATGAAATCCCCAGGCATCACTCTAATCCTGAAGAGTCTCATCTTGCCTACGAGTGTGCCAAGTAGTTCGCGACCCACCATCTGGGCCACCTCCGACTCGGTCACCTTGATCCGGAACATAGTGTTGGGCAGACATTCTTCTACGACTCCGGCCACCTCAAATCGATCAGCTTTGTCAGCTTTTCTGGTTGTGGTGTCCACCTGTCGTTTGGACTTGGCGGCGCGCTTATGATCCTGAACTTTTCCCATAGACTAGTTATTATACCAGATTACACCTGATTTGTCAGTATTTTCACGAGTGAACTGATCCTGCAGGAGGTTTAGTTTTGAGGCGCTGTCTTCATCAGGTAGCCTACTCCAGTCTCGACTGTATAGTTATTCATGGTCGGTGGAGTATTGTAGTACGAGCTACAAAGATGGGTATCCCAGCCACTATTTACAAATCGACTTATCTCAACAACTTGTAAGTCACTGTCAACTAAGTTGCCGCACAGCTCTTCTGCCTGAAGGTCATAGTCGTCAGCGTGTGGCACACCAACGGGATTGAGACCCAACTCGAAGACTATGTCATAAGAAACCGGCTGAGTACCTCTTATAACTAATTCTACTGGAGCCGTAGCGGTAATCAGGTATGCTACGTTAGTACGCAAGGGGAAATTCTGTTGTCTTCCAGTAGTAGCACAACTAAACTCTTGCCATGTTTCAGTAGAAATGTTCCAACTGGAAACTTTGGAAATTCCCGAGTAGTTTCTGCACAAAGTTTGCGCGGTTGTTCTGGTATCAAGTGTAATTGCGATGAAGTTTTGGCCGACAGGCAGATTATAGCTGTAAGTTTCCTCTGACCTGGCAGGTTGATTACCAGCTTTTAAGCCCGCTGCATCTGATCTCACATCAGTATTGAGCGATTGCGTCATGAAAACGCCAATAGCTAAGACAGACACCAGCACTAATAAAACTAAACTCAACAAAACGGTGTTCACCGATTTTTTGGGCGCGGAAATTGGAGAAATTTTCTTTTTAACAACCTTTTTTGGCATGCATCACCTTTCGTAATCGTATGAATAAGTATAGATCTAAAAAATGAAACGTGTCAAATATGAATTAGAAAAACTACCCGCTCAATCAAGTTCAATTTAGACTTTGGTTAAAACTTCTGCTCCCGACCGGGTAATCAGCACTGTTTCTTCAAACATCCCGCCTAAAGATTTATCCTTGGTTTGGTAAGTCCAACCATCTGGTGCCAGCACCAGCCGTGGGTGACCCATGGTGTACATAACTTCAATAGCCACTGTCTGTTGATCGGTGAATAGCACTCGCTTATCGCTCGGACTAGCGACGCAGGGAATGGCTGGCTCCATGTGCAGCTCTTCGCCCACACCATGGCCAGTCAGCTGATAAACTGCCCCATAGCCGCGCTTGGAAAGCTCAGACTCAATCACGGAACTAACATCATAGACAGATGCGCCAACGCGAGCCTGAGCTATAGCATTGGTCAAAATGGTTCGCCCAGCTTCCACAAATTCTTTAGTTTTAAGCGGCACGGCACCAACGCAAAATGTGATGGTGGTGTCCAGATGGTATCGGTCTTGAATTAAGCCAACGTCGATGGTAATTACATCGCCATCATCCACCCACTTTCCCTGGGGAATACCGTGACACAGCTCGTGATTTTTCATCAGACAAGTCGCCCAATGGTAGCCGGGAACAGTGGAAAAGCTAGGCACGCAGCCCAAAGATTTGATTAGGCGTTGCGCTTCTGCTTCAATTGCCTCAAAACTGACACCAGGCTGAGTAAACTCTTGAAGTGCCTGCTTAACCTGACCCAACTTAGCACCACCTTGGCGCATGGCGGTAACTTTATCAGCTTGATTAGCAGGATTGCGCATGACTTAGCAGCCTTAGATCTGCTCGACGGTAGTTATGACAGACTGGAATACCTCGTCCATGCTTTGCTCACCATCCACCTCAACCAGCTTGCCAATCTGGCGATAGTACCCAATCACCGGCTCGGTCAGCTCGTGGAATAGGGCAATTCGCTTGCGGATGGCCAGCAAGGTCTCGTCCTCACGGTCACTTTCGCGGCCGGAAATGCGCCAAAGCGCCTCTTTGTCACTGACCCTGAGATATACGACTCGGTCAATTGAGCCATTGAAAGCTTCGGCTTGAACGACTGTTCTCGGGAAACCGTCAAGAATATAGCCATTGGCATATTCTGGCTTTTCTAGGTAGGTAAGGACAATTTCAAGTGTTGTGTCATCTGGAACCAAGGCTCCTGAATTGAGAGTCTCCTTGAGCCAGCGACCCAGTTGGGTTTTTTCTTTGGCCATCTCCCGGAAAATGTGTCCAGATGATAGATAAGGAATGCCAAATTTTTCAGATAAGCGGTTGCCCTGGGTAGATTTGCCCGAGCCCTGTATGCCTATTAATACCAATTTCATGAGTTTTCTCCTTTCCTAGAGAAACCGTTCATAATTGTCCTGGACTAGCATACTCTCAGCCTGTTTGGCAGTCTCGAGAATTACCGAGACCACAATTAGCACACTTGTGCCGCTGACAGCCAAAGTTTGTACACCAGTTAGGACTTGAGCAAGTGACGGCATAAGTGCGATAAAACTCAGGAAAACTGCGCCGGCGATGGTTATTCTACTAACCACGAACTCCAGGTACTTTTTGGTGGGACCACCTGGCCGAATTCCGGGAATAAAGGCGCCGCTTTTCTTGAGCTCAGATGACAAATTTTCTGCGTCAAAGAAAATCAATGCTGAGAAGAAGGTGAAGAAGAAAACAATTAAAAAGTAGAGCACCATATATAGAGTGGATGTTTGTTGAAAGTTAACAGTCAAAAACCTACCCCACTCCTGAAATTGGGGATTGGCTGTGCCACTTAAAACTCTAGCCACAAATGAAGGTGCGAGCATAACACTTACCGCAAAAATGATAGGCATGACACCAGCCACATTGACTCGGATGGGCAAGTGAGTGACCTGACCACCTACAATGCTGCTGCCGCGCATTCGCTTAGCATATTGAATGCTAACCTTGCGCACTGCCTCATTCATAAACACCACCAAGCCAATAATCATAATAAATACAACTCCAAACGAGGCCACTGTCAGCAATTGGTCTGTTTCAATCAAGAGTTGTAGTTGGGTGATTGAGCTGGGAATTTGACTCACAATACCAGCAAACAAGATCAAAGAAATGCCATTACCGATGCCGGAAAGTGAGATCAGTTCTCCCAACCACATGACGATCATGGACCCTGCCACCAAAGACAAAATCATAGCAGCCAGTCCCAGAGGTCCAACGTCACCCAAGTATTGCGTGGACCGAAGTAGGGCAAGTACCGAAACGCTTTGGGCGACTGCCAATGGCACAGTCAGGAGGCGAGTATATTGATTAACTCGCTCTCTGCCCGCCTCGCCTTCTTCCTTTTGCAAGGCTTTAAGTTGAGGAATAACCATACCGGCAAGCTGCATGATGATTGAAGCGGTAATGTAGGGACTGATACCTACCGCCACCACAGAAAAGTTGGCTAAGGCACCACCGGAAAAAACATTGACTAGATTGAGAAATTGGTTGCTTTCAAACAGCAACTTGAGTCGTGCAATATCCACAGACGGCACGGGTACGTGAGCCAAAAAACGATAAACCAGGAAAATGCCTGCGGTAAAGAGAAGCTTCGAACGAAGCTCTTTGGTTTGAGCTACTTTTTGCAAAAAATCTAATAATTTTTGCACGCGTTATGCTTTCACACTGCCACCTGCGGCCTCGATCAGCTTCTTAGCTTTGGCAGACACACCCAGGCCTTGGACAGTGATTTTTTTGCTGAGAGTGCCAGTTGCAATAATCTTAGCTTTTTTAAAGCCTGACTCAATTAAGCCCTCTGCCTTCAATGTATCTAGAGTTACTTCATCACTCTTCATTAACTCTAAAGCACGCAGAGTAATTTCTGCGGTTGGCCGAACAACTCCGAAGCGGAGCTTACCGCGCAACATGGGCAAACGCTTAACCAAAGGTAGTTGACCACCTTCAAACCACAAAGGAATTTTGGCGCCACGGCGCGACTTTTGACCTTTTTGGCCTCGACCAGATGTATGACCACCTCGACCAGAGCCATAGCCACGACCCACTCGCTTTTGAGCCTTGTCGGTAGATGCAATCAGCTGATGTAAAAGTGACATACGATTAAAACCTCTAAATTACTTAGTTTCTGTTGATGGTTTGGCTTCTGCTTCTGTAGACTTAGGAGCGGCCTCAGCCTTGGCTACTGATTGCTTAGGGGCTGCTTTTTTAACAACCGCCTTTTTGGCAACAACACCAACCTTTGGCTTAGCTGGAGTAACATCTACTCCTTGAGATTCGGCGCGCTTCTGATGCTTTTCTTGAACTGCCTTCTGCTTTTCGGCTTCTTCAGCTTCGCTCTCAGCCAGCGACTTGAGTTTGAGACCCTTGATCACTACCAGAGCTGCGATTTTTTGAAGAGCAGCGAAAGTGGCATAGACATTGGATGCCTTGTTACCGGTACCCTTGATTTTACTTGAAACGTCGCGAATACCTGCGGCATCTACGACAGCGCGAACTGGTCCGCCAGCGATGACACCAGATCCCTTGGGCGCGGGTTTGAGCATGATTCTACTGGCACCCTGCTTGATTTCGATTGGAAAAGGAATGGTGGTACCGTCAATAGGCACCTTGAGCAGTTTGCGCTTGGCTTTCTTAATGCCCTTTTTGATAGCGGAGAGCACATCTTGAGCCTTGCCTAAACCAACACCAACATTGCCTTTTTTGTCACCGACAACCATGAGCACTGAAAAACCAGATTTGTTACCGCCCTTGGTCTTTTTGGAAACACGAGAAATTTGAATGACTTTTTCTTCAAATCCGTCGGCTGATGGTGTGTGTGATGACCGTGCGTCTGCCATGAAAGAACTCCTTAGACTTGTATGCCTTGTGCGCGGAGCGTCTCGGCGACTGCCTTGACACGACCGTGATACTTATACGCGCCCCGATCCATAACCGCGGCGGTGACCTTTTTCTTGAGTAATTGTGCTGATAAGCTCTCAGCTGCTTTGATAGCACCCTGAGACTTGGTCAGAGTTTCGCCTGACTTTAGTGTTGAGCGCATACCATGATCATGCGCACTTGCCAGGACCACACCTGCATCGTCATTGATGGCTTGGAGGTACATGTAGCGATTGGAACGGAATGCGCTGACGCGAGGTCTGGCGGCGGTGCCGTGCAGCTTAGCGCGAACGCGTTTCTTACGTTTTTCTACAACTGTGGCGGTGTGAAGTATTTTATTCATACGTTAAGTCCTTAGGTAGCAGTCTTTCCTGGCTTGAGGCGAATGACTTCGTTTTCGTAGCGGATGCCCTTACCCTTGTATGCTTCTGGAGGTCTAATCTTGCGGATATTGGCAGCTACTTGGCCGACATCATGCTTGTTAATGCCTTCAATATGAATGGTGTCTGTGCCCTCTACCTTAAGCGAAACTCCAGCATCGGGACTAAATTCAACTGGATGAGAAAATCCAAGTGCTAGAGATAGTCCTTGGCCTTTGGCTGTGGCTCTATAACCAGTGCCGACCAGCTTGAGAGTTTTCTTGAAACCTTCAACCACGCCTTTGATGTGGTTGGAAAGCAGACTTCTGATCAAGCCGTGCAGGGCTCGAACGTACTTATCGTCTGATTCTCGGGAAACTTGGACTTGACCTTCAGCTACAGCCACGGTGATACCTGAGGGAACGAGCTGTTTAAGCTCACCCTTGGGTCCGCGAACTACCACCTCTGAGCCAGCAACCGAAACGGTTACTCCAGTTGGGATTGCAATTACTTTTTTACCAATTCTTGACATATCGGGTGAATCCTACCAAATTTGGCAGAGAAGCTCTCCTCCTATATTTTGCTTACGAGCTTGCTTGTCGGCCATGATGCCTTTGCTGGTTGAAATGATCGTAATGCCGTAACCACCCAAAGTTCTGGGGATTTTATTGGCTGGAGCATAGAGCCTTCTACCTGGCTTGGAAACGCGCTTGACGCCACTAACTGCTGGTGTCTTGCCGATGTACTTAAGTGTGATTTCAAGCTCAGCAAACGGTGCGGAGTCCTTAAGTGCGGCTGCTTCCACATAACCTTCTTGAACCAGAATGTCAGCGATACTCTTTTTGAGTTTAGAGTATGGAAGAACTACCTTAGTATGGCGAGCCATCAAGGCGTTCTGTATACGTGTGATCATGTCTGCTATCGGATCAGTTATCATAGGCCCTTATTATTTGCTCGCTTTAACTACACCCGGGAGTTCGCCTTTAAGTGCGAGCTCGCGGAAGGTCAATCTACTCAGACCGAAGTAACGCATGAATGCGCGCGGACGGCCTGTAATTTTACAACGATTTTCGCCTCTGGTCGAGACGCGGTTTTTGCGATGCTCGCCAGTTAGGCGATACTCAGCAAGCAGTTTCTCTCTGGCTGCCAGTAATCGCTGTGATTTGTTGATTTTCGATATTTTTGCCATATTATTCCCTTAAGCTTGCTTAGCAAATGGCATGCCCAGTTTCTGGAGCAAAGCCAATGCATGAGCATCGTTTGTTGCGGTGGTCACAATGCCCACCTGTAGACTTCGTATTTTATCAATTTTATCGTATTCTATCTCAGGGAAAATAATCTGCTCTTCAATACCCATGCTGTAATTACCATGGCCATCAAAAGCGGTGGATGAAACTCCACGGAAGTCTTTAACACGAGGTAAAGCCACACTGATGAGTTTTTGCAGGAATCCCCACATATACTGACCGCGCAGAGTTACCATAGCGCCTAGCGGATCTCCAACCCGGAGCTTGAAACCGGCGATGGATTTACGAGCTACAGTCATGTTTGATTTTTGACCGGTAATGGTGGTGAATTGGTCCATGACGTTCTCAATAACTCGGCGACGCTCGCGGGGATCGTGAGGATCAGAGACGCCCATGTTGACGACTACTTTGAGAATGCGTGGCACGGCAAACGGGTTAGTAATGCCCAGCTCTTTCTTGAGAGACTCGACCACTTCGTTTTGGTATTTCTGTTGTAACTGCGTCATAGTTATTTCTTACTCGACTTAGTTGCGCTCTTATCTGCTGTCTTGGCAGTGGCTACTACTGTTCCTGTTTTCTTATATATGCGGACTTTTTGTCCATCTTTGGCCACTTGATAGCCAACTCTGTCTGGCTGACCCTTATCGTTAAGAATGGCCACCTTGGCTGTTGGCAGCGGTCTTTCACGACGAACTTTTTCACCAGCTTTGCCTTGAACAGGTTTAACATGCTTGGTATACATGTTCATGCCAGTCACAATCACAGAGTTAAACTCTGGTTGGGTAGCTGCAATAACTCCGGTTTTACCCTTGTCTTTGCCGCCGGTTACTTTGACTGTGTCGCCAACTTTAAATTTCATACTTCCTTTTACAAAACCTCTGGTGCCAAGCTGGCAATTTTACTATATCCGCGCATTTTAACTTCTCTAGCTACTGGTCCAAAAACGCGAGTACCAATAGGATTGGGGTTAGTGCGTGATTCAACAATCACGGCAGCGTTGTCGTCAAACCGAACATAGACGCCATTAGTGCGGCCATGCTCTTTTGCAGTTCTAACCACGACAGCTCTAACTTTTTCGCCTTTTTTGACGTTACCTTGGGGATCAGCGTCAATGACCGAAGCCACGACCATATCTCCAACGTAACCAAAGCGTCTGCTCGATCCACCGAGTACTTGGATGACGCGGATTTTGCGTGCACCCGAATTATCGGCAACTTGTAGGACTGATCTAAGCTGTATCATAGATTACTCGCTAATCTTTTCCATTACCACGAAGTTTTTGGTCTTACTCACAGGTCGGCATTCACCAATAACGACTTGATCACCCACCTCAACTTTTACGTCTGCGATGTGGCAAGCGTAATTTTTGGAGCGTTTGACCGATTTTTGGTACATGGGGTGCTGCCATTGACGGACCACACTCACCTTGGCTGTTAAACCTTGGACTCCCTGTACTGTACCTTGCATTGTTTTCATTTTAGTTATTCCTCTGACCGCTTGCTGCCAAGCACTGTTTTAACTCTAGCTAAGTCATCGGCCAGCAGTGTGGCTGATTGCTTAGGCTGCTTACCGCTCTTGTGCTGAAGTCGCACGTCGGCCAGCTTTTTTTCTAGTTCTGCACCCAGAGTCATCAGTTCTGCAACTGATTTATCTTTAAGTGCTTTGATATCATTCTGCTTCATAACTTATTTCTCAACTAACTGTGTTCTTACTGACAACTTGTGGCCAGCTTTTTCGAAGGCTTCTTTGGCTGTGGAGACGGGAATGCCTCCGAGTTCAAACAAAATCATTCCTGGCTTAACAACTGCGACGTAAGTCTCAATTGCACCTTTACCAGAACCCATTTTGACACCAACTGGCTTTTTGGTAATTGGCTTGGATGGGAAAATTCTCACCCAATATTTACCAGCCCGCTTGGTCATGTACGTAATCTTTTTACGTGCGGCTTCAATTTGACGTGAGCTAACCCAACCATGAGTTACGGCCTTGAGACCAAACTCGCCAAAAGAGACTTCGCTTCCGCGAATAGCCTCGCCTCGGCGTTTGCCTCTGAACTGTTTCCGGTATTTGGCTTTTTTAGGTTGTAGCATTACAGAATGTCTCCCTTGTAAATCCAGACCTTGACACCGACATAACCGGAGCGGGTATGTGCGGGTGTTTCGTAATAGTCGATATTAGCACGCAGAGTTTGGGTAGGCACACTCTTTTGTGAGTATTTTTCTGTGCGACCAATTTCAGCGCCGCCGACCCGACCAGAAAGTTGGATTTTAACACCTTTGGCACCAGCCTGCATCACCCGTTCCATAGCTTGGGTAACTGCGCGGCGATGAGGGAAGCGCTTTTCCAGCTGGCCAATAATTCTCTCGGTGACTAGTTTGGCACTGAGATCAGGCTTGTTAACCTCTTCTACTCTCAAATCAATTTTAAGGTGCTCCTTGCGGAACTTAGCGACTGTTTTTTCGATCTCTTTTTTAATCACTTCCAAGTTAGTGCCACCCTTACCAATGACAACGCCAGGGCGTGCCACGTGCAGAGTTACTTGCATGGCGGTGATGGACCGCTCAATTTCCACCTGTACTAAGCCGGCATTACCCAGTTTAGCCTGAAGGTGCTTGCGCAGCTCGTAATCTTCCAGAACCTGCTTGGCGTAGCTTGCTTTATCTGCAAACCAGCGAGATTTCCAGGTGAAGATACCGCCTAAGCGAAAGCCAGTTGGATTAACTTTTTGTCCCATACGTCTTATGCTTCTTTTTTAGTTTTTGGCGCCCGTTTGACAGGGGCTTTGGTACTAACTTTTTTACTAGCAGCTGGCTTTTTGGGCTCTGCTGCGGTTTTAGTCTCAGTTACAGGTGCAGTCACCGGAGCGGCTGGCACAGTATCTGCAATCGGAGCTGTCTCAAGCTGGACAGTGATGTGGCAGCTGCGCTTGAGGATTGAGTGAGCGCGACCACGGCTAACTGGTTGAAAACGCTTGTAGCTTGGACCTTCATCAACCAAAATATTCTTGAGGTTGAGTTGATCCAATTTGAGTCCGTGATTATTCACAGCGTTGGCAATGGCCTGGCGTAGGACTTTAAGTACTACCACAGATGCTTTCCGCTCAATCACGCTAAGCTGTTCAATAGCGTAGGCAATGGTTTTACCCTTTACCTGTTTGGCGACCAAACGCACCTTGCGGGGTGTCTGGCGAGTGTATTTTTGTGTAGCTTGAATCAACATAAATACCTTAAGTCTTAGTCAGTAAGCGTTTAACCACCCGTCCGTGTCCATGGAAGGTGCGGGTTGGAGAAAACTCACCGAGTTTATGACCAACCATGGCTTCAGAGACAAACACTTCGATGAAGCGCTTGCCCTGGTGAACCATAAATGTATGACCAACAAAGTCTGGTGAAATCGTGCAAGCACGACTCCAGGTTTTGATGGGGGTCTTGTTGCCGGTGGCTTTTTGAGCCATGACCTTCTTCAAGACTTTTTCATCAATGTATGGTCCTTTTTTACTTGATCTTGCCATATTTTCCTCGTTTTATGCTCTGTTTAGTTCGCAATCAGAAATGTCTATTATACCTGATTAGTCAATGAATCGTGCGCCTACTTTACTCGTCTGTCGCGGACGATCCATTTATTTGTACGGTGATTCCTCTTACGTGTCTTTTTGCCCATAGCTGGCTTACCCCATGGAGTCTTGGGATACTTCAGACCTACGCCCGAACGACCCTCACCACCTCCGTGTGGATGACTGTCTGGATGCTGTGCGGTTCCGCGAACAGCAGGACGGATACCCATCAAGCGCTTGCGGCCGGCTTTACCCAGTTTGCGGTTCTTCCATTCTTCGTTGCCAACTTGACCAACAGTTGCATATCCTAGCTCAGAGACCATGCGCAGTTCCTTAGAAGGAAGCTGGAGAATAACTTTACCTGCGTCTCGAGACTGAATGATGGCACCTGTGCCAGCTCCGCGAACAAGTTGAGCTCCCTTGCCTGGTGTGAGCTCGACGTTGTGCACAAACATACCCACAGGAATGATGCTGAGTGGCATGGCATTGCCTGGCTTAGCCTCAACAGTATCTCCAGCGGTAACTGTGTCACCAACCTGAAGTCCTTGAGGTGCTAAGATATAGGTCTTTTCACCATCGGCGTAAACTAATAGAGCCAAGTGCGCACTGCGCATTGGATCATATTCCATGCGAAGCACAGTTGCTGGAATATTGCGCTTGGAACGTTTCCAGTCAATTATGCGCAAACGCTTCTTCACACCACCGCCGCGATGACGAACAGTCACACGACCCTTGTAGCCTCGACCCTGACGCTTGATGTGACCAGAAGCCAAAAGTGACTTTTCTGGTCCACCCCGATGTAACTCGGAACGATCAACATCAACTTGATGTCTAGTACCGGCGCTGGTTGGTTTGCGTTTCTTTAACATAACTAGTTAAGCCGTTAGTTTTGGCCTCCTACGTCAAATAAATCAATGGTCTGACCTGATTTTAGTGTTACCATGGCCTTTTTTTCTTTGGCACTTTTTGTTGTAACGCGTTTTTTGCCGGTGCGCTTAATCTCTGGAGCATTTAGCACGGTGCAGATCTTAATCACATTTACTTTGAAAAGTACTTCAATAGCTGAACGAATTTGCTCTTTGGTAGCAGTTCTGTCAACCAAAAAAGTAAAAGTGTTGTCTCTGTTGGCCAGAGTCAGGGACTTTTCAGTGATGATAGGTTTTCTGATTAAGTATGCGTTCATAGATTACTTTGCAGCCTTTTTAGCGACTGATTTCTTGGTAGTAGCGGTTTTAACAGCTGCTTTCTTAGCTACTGGTTTCTTGGCAACTGGCTTAGCTTTAGCTTTGGCGGGTGCTTTGACTTCTGCTGGCGCTTTTGTTGCCTTAACTGCCTTGACCGCAGCTTTGACTGATGTGACAGGGCTTGTGCCAGCCACGCGGTCTTCCAGAGTCTTGAGAACTTCTGGTGTGACTACGATCAAATCAGCAGTACTCACCTCAAGTGCAGTCAGCTTGTGACTTGTCATGAGTAGAACTTCTTGAAGATTTCGCAGACTTCGCTCAACCGCTGAGGTTGGCTCCGCCACGACGGCCAGAATCTTTTTATTCTCAGCGCCAAGCATAGTTACCATGGCTTGACCTGATTTGGTTTTTCCATCTAGGTTTTCGTAGCTATCAACAACTCGTACATTCTGAGCCTGAGCGGTGAGGGCCAAGCAAAGTGCGCGTCGCTTCATTTTAGTAGAAAGTGACAACGACCAGTTTTCAATACCCTTGGGACCGTGAGCAACACCACCGCCTACAAAAATTGGGGCGCTGCGGGCTGCGTGACGGGCATTACCTGTACCCTTTTGCTTGTACCATTTGCGTTTAGTCCGAGCAACTTCACCTCGAGACTTAACTTTACTGGTACCCTGACGTAAGTTGGAGAGATAAACACGAATAGCTTGAGCCAAAAGCACTGGATTGGCTTCAAGACCAAACAGTACGTCGCTTGCGCTAATCGAGGATAAACTACCAGTGGATGTTACGTGTGTCAATTTCATGTTTAATTCTCAACCGGAGCTTGAGCGGCAGCTTCTTCTTGAGGAGCTTCCACCTTGATACCAGATGCTGACAAGTTAAGTTCGACAGCTTTTTTGGTGCCGACCTTACTAATCTTGAGTGACGAAAAGACTGATCCGGGAACTGGGCCACTCAGCCAAATTTCACCACTTGTTTGATCTACATGGAGCACAACCAAGCCAGAAATGGTCTTTGTTTCATTGCCATATCGACCAGCCATACGCTTACCAACATAAACACGGCCCGGAGTGGTTCCGGAACCGATAGATCCTGGTGCGCGCTGTCTGTCTGATTGACCGTGAGTTTTAGGACCACCCTTGAAACCATAGTGCTTGACTACGCCAGCGTAGCCGCGACCTTTGATTAGTCCTTGGACAGTCACGACGTCACCAACTTCAAGCATAGTGGTAGGCACAATGGTGTCGCCCACGGCGTGGTCTGTCTCTTGGCCTTCTGCCATATGTACGCCGGTAATAGCGGTCACACCAACTGAAAAACCACTCTTCTCTAAGCGAGAACGGAGTGGTTTAGACATGTTTTTGAGTTTTTTCTGACCGTAGCCAATTTCGAGAACAGTTACAGGCTTGGACTCACGAGCTGGACTCTGGGTATTGGTCACCATAGCCTGGTGAGAACCAACCACAAAGTTAGACTGGGCTTGACAACGAGTCACGGCCATCCGCTTGCCCTGGGTGGTCCAAGCTTGGGTCATGCCGATTTTGGTCACAAATACATCTTGTATCATACGGTCTGTACCGGGCGCAGCTGCTCTGTGTGTAGAGCGTTACGCCTGTGGTTCTATGTAGTTTTTGTTTGTTATTCATGCGTTCAGACGAAGTATAGTTGGGAGACCCTACTTACATCTTAATCTGGATTGAGACTCCAGCGGGTAACTCTAAGTGCATTAAAGAGTCTATAGTTTTACCCGTTGGGTTCACAATGTCAATCACCCGCTTGTGGGTGCGAATCTGGTAGTGCTCTTGGGCGTTCTTATCAACGTGAGGCGATGACAAGACGGTAAACCACTTAATATTAGTAGGTAGCGGAACTGGACCCACCACCTGAGCACCGGTGGATAGGGCTGTTTCTAAGATCTTGCGACTGGCATCATCAATAACCCGATGGTCATATGACTTGAGTCTGACGCGAATCTTCGATCCAGTTGTTTGTTTTTGTGCTACCATTTTGTGTTTTCTCTTGCGTTCTTTATTCTCAATTGCAGGATGTAGATTATACAAGACATCCTTGAAGAAGTAAACCCCGCAGTATGCGGGGTTTACTCTTCGGTTTCAGACTAAAACTATTTGATGATCTTGGTAATTGCACCAGCACCAATAGTGTGGCCACCTTCGCGGATAGCGAAGCGTAGACCTTCGTGCATAGCTACTGGCACGATCAGCTTGACCTTCATTTTGGCATTGTCACCAGGCATAACCATCTCAACGCCCTCTGGAAGACCAATTTCACCAGTTACGTCTGTAGTTCTGATGTAGAACTGAGGACGGTAGCCAGTAAAGAATGGCTTGTGACGTCCACCCTCTTCTTTGGTAAGAATGTAGACTTCAGCTTCAAACTCGGTATGAGGAGAAGCAGTGCCGGTCTTGGCCAAAACTTGACCACGCTCGACGTCGTCTTTTTCAATACCACGGAGGAGAATACCCACGTTGTCACCTGCCTGACCCTGATCAAGCATCTTGCGGAACATTTCCACACCTGTGACGACGGACTTGGATGCGGCTTTGATACCGACTATCTCAATTTCCTCACCAACTTTGATCACGCCAGTCTCAATTCTTCCGGTCACGACAGTGCCGCGGCCCTTGATTGAGAAAACGTCTTCAATAGGCATGAGGAATGGCTTGTCCAGTTCGCGAATTGGATCTGGAATGTACTCATCAACAGTCTTCATGAGTTGCATAACCTGATCTTGAGCAGCGCTGTCGCCTTCAAGAGCCTTGAGAGCACTCACGCGAACCACTGGGGTTTCATCACCGTCAAAACCGTACTTGGTCAAGAGTTCGCGGACTTCCATCTCGACGAGGTCGAGCAGTTCGGCATCATCTACCATGTCGCACTTGTTGAGGGCAACCACGATTTTAGGCACGTTCACCTGTTTGGCCAAGAGAATGTGCTCGCGGGTCTGAGGCATAGGACCATCAGTTGCGGCCACGACCAAAATTGCACCGTCCATCTGGGCGGCACCAGTGATCATGTTTTTGATGTAGTCAGCGTGACCTGGAGCGTCAATAT
>CAZSHY010000017.1:0-4717 GCA_964607125.1 uncultured Pseudomonadales bacterium
AACTCTCGTTTTTACCACCCAGCAAGAGGCAAGGAAATATGCTGAGGTCGTTGCTCGCAATCAAGGCACAGCTCTATTCGTGCACGGTAGAGACGGTCGAATTAGAGACAGAGAAGATTTCTAGAATCATCCCTTGTAAAGCGCTGTCTACAGCCCCAACCTTTCAATTACCTCTCGACTCGACGACTCCGCGCGTTGCGGATCATACAGCAGTGTTTGCCAGCCAAATTGTGCCGCCGCGGCTAAGTGCTCGGGGCTATTGTCTATAAACAGGATAGATTCTGGCGCAACTTGCGCAGCTTGCATTGCATATTCATAGATCCCCGGCTCAGGTTTTTGCAAACCGACCACACTCGAGTCCACAACGGCGTCCCATGTAATATCGGGCAAGAGCTTGTGCTCATTTATGGTCTGAAACATCCTCGGGTATATATTGGTCAATAGACCTACTGAATATTTAGCCTTGGCTGCGGCCGCCACCGGCCAAATGGATGGATTGCGCGCAAACCGGCTGACGAAGTCTTGGAGCAGAGAATAGTTGGCTAGTTTTTTACCCAAAACAACCTCAGAATCTGCCACGATGGTATCTACGTCACAATCTAGGCAGATCCGGTGGCGATATTTTTGCCAAATGCTGTCAATGAGCTCGTCTTGATCTGTGGTAAAGCCTAGGTCGCGCTTGAGTTCAGTCCACTTAGTGGTGCCAGAGAAATCCAGGAGTAGGACGCCACCAATATCAAAGTAGATGTGTTTGATTGAACGCATAGTGAGGTGATTAAACTAGAGGGGATGCGGAATTATTCTGCGAATAATTAAATTAATTACGCCTTTTACCTCAAGGAGATGTGGTTTTATTGATAAAGCAACGCATGAGATCTTGTACTATAATGGTTTGATATCATAAATCCTTTGATTAAGGTTTTTAGGGAGAAAAATGACTAAAGAGCAGGAGCGAGCAGAGTTACACCGTGCAATTTGGCAAATAGCCAATGACCTGCGAGGCAGCGTAGACGGATGGGATTTCAAAACCTACGTGCTGGGAATGCTTTTCTACCGCTTTATCAGTGAAAACCTTACTAGACATCTTAATGATGAGAGAAATGAGGGCGTAGGCTTTGACTTTGCAAAGCTTGACGACACTACCGCCGAATTCGCTAGAAATGAGACTGTACTCGAGAAAGGGTTCTTTATTCTACCGAGCGAACTGTTTGTCAATGTTTGCAGGAAAGCTAAAAACGACACGAATTTGAATGAAACCCTCGCTCAAGTGTTTAGCAACATTGAGAACTCAGCCAAAGGCTCGGTGAGCGAAGGCGACCTAAAGGGTTTGTTTGCTGATCTTGACGTTAACTCGAGCAAGCTTGGAAATACAGTCGAGCATCGTAACCAAAAACTGGTCAAAATTGTTGAGGCAATCGGCAACCTTCGCCTGGGTGGTAACTACTCTGACAACACCATCGATGCTTTCGGGGACGCATACGAGTTCTTGATGACCATGTACGCTTCCAATGCTGGTAAATCTGGAGGTGAATTCTATACCCCACAAGAAGTGAGTGAACTACTCGCAGAGATCACCACAGTCGGTAAGAAAGAAGTCAACAAAGTATATGATCCTGCCTGTGGTTCTGGCTCACTACTCCTTAAATTTGCCAAAGTATTGGGAAGAGAGAATGTTCGCCAAGGCTTTTTTGGCCAAGAAATCAATCTCACAACATACAATTTGTGTCGTATCAATATGTTTTTGCACGACATTAACTACAATAACTTTGATATTGCGCTGGGCGATACGCTGACCGATCCCAAACATTGGGATGATGAGCCATTTGATGCGATCGTTTCCAATCCTCCCTATTCGATCAGATGGGAAGGAGATGCTAATCCTCTGCTGATCAATGATCCGCGATTTTCTCCGGCAGGAGTGCTAGCTCCCAAGAGTAAGGCCGATCTAGCGTTCACCATGCATATGCTGTCGTGGCTCTCAACTAGTGGCACGGCTGCGATTGTTGAATTCCCCGGTGTGCTCTATAGGGGCGGGGCAGAACAGAAAATCAGAAAGTATTTGATTGATAACAACTACGTAGACACTGTTATCCAGTTGCCGCCCGACTTATTCTTCGGTACAACCATTGCCACCTGCATTATCGTGCTCAAGAAGAGCAAAAAAGACAATAAAATTCTCTTCATTGATGCTTCGGCCGAGTTTGTTAGGAATGGTAACAAAAATAAATTAAGTGAAAGCAATCGACTCATAATCTTGGAGGCATTTCGTGCTCGCACAGACACGGAATATTTTGCCATGGTAGTGGATCACAAAGACGTAGCAGCTAATGATTACAACATTGCTGTATCAAGCTATATTACTGCAGAAGATACTCGGGAGGTAGTAAATATCACGGAGCTCAATGCAAAAATAAGTCAGATAGTTGCTCGAGAGAATGAACTTCGTAAAGCAATTGATGAAATTGTTGAGGATATTGAGGGAAAATAACTATCTGACATGAATAACGCATCACAAAACCAAGTCATTATATACGATGGCCATGATGGAAAATCGCGCGTGGAGGTGAGATTCGAGGGCGAAACAGCATGGCTTTCTCAGGCACAACTCGTTGATCTTTTCCAATCAAGCAAGGCTAATGTTAGCGAGCATATTAAGCACATATTTGACGAACGCGAGTTAGATCGAAATTCAGTTGTTCGGAATTTCCGAACAACTGCTGCTGATGGGAAAACGTATTCTACTGAACATTACAACCTTGACCTAGTCATTTCTCTGGGCTATCGAATAAAATCTAGTATTGCTACCAAATTTAGAATTTGGGCTACAGCCAGACTTCGCGAATACATTGTCAAGGGATTCACCATAGATTCTGATCGACTAAAAAATCTAGGTGGGGGTAACTATTGGAAAGAGCTACTCGATGAGATCCGAGACATTCGCAGTAGTGAGAAGGTTTTGTACAGACAGGTACTGGATCTGTACGCTACTGCCATGGACTACAATCCACAAGCACACGAATCACTTGAGTTTTTCAAAACTGTGCAAAACAAACTTCATTATGCAGCACATGGACACACAGCTGCAGAAGTAATTTATTTACGAGCTGACTCAGATAAACCATTTGCCGGTCTTACAAGTTTTAAGGGCATGCAGCCCACTCAGTCAGAGGCAATGGTTGCAAAAAACTTTTTAGATTTAAGTGAGCTTAAAGTGTTGAACAACCTAGTCTCAGCATACTTTGATTTAGCTGAAATTAATGCTATGGAAAAAAAGCCTATGATGATGAAGGATTATATCCAGGAGCTCGATAGTATCATGAGCTCATCAGGAAGAAAAATACTGCATTATGCAGGCACAATTAGTCATCAAAAAGCTATTGAAAAAGCAACCGCGGAATATCGCAAGTACAAAGCAAAAAACTTAAGCGAGGTAGAAAAGGCATATTTAGAGTCGATAAAGACAGTTGGGAAGAAAATAGAAAAGAAGGCTAAGTCTTGAGCTAGTGCTTAGTTATACTCTTATGGAAAAAGAAGTCATTTTACAAAAAATTAAATCTGCATACAGATCATTTTTGTCTCGTGATTCCTATTTGTGTATGAAAAACTCGAATGAACGCAGTATGACGCATAAACTAGCCGAATACTTGCAGCAACAGTTACCAGATTGGAATGTAGATTGCGAGTACAATAAAAATCTTGGTGGAGAAAAGCTGGTGCAGGTTTGGGAAGAGAAAAGGAAAGAGTTAATTGCTGAACTAGAAAAAGAAATAACTAACAGAAAACTCAAATTGATTTGCAACATACTTGACGGAGGCATCACGGTTTATCCCGACATTATCGTGCATCATAGAGGAACTGATGAGAATCTGCTGGTCATTGAGGCAAAAAAGGTAAATTATTCAGGCTACGACTTTGATGGGCAAAAGTTGCAAGCATATAAAAGCAATCTGCACTATAAATATGCCTACAAGATATTATTTCCCGAAACAGAAGTAAACCTGAGAGATGTTCGAGTTGACGACTGTTTGATCGAAATTTAAATATGAATAAGCATCAAAACAAAATTGAAAAGTTAGTAGCTCAGCTATGTCCAAATGGGGTGAAGCTCAGGTCAATTGGCGAACTCTGTGAAATTAACAGGGGCAGGGTTATGTCTAAGGACTACCTAAGAGACAATGCGGGTGAGTATCCAGTTTATTCATCTCAGACTGCAAACTATGGTATTTTCGGGCGCATTAATACTTATGATTATGATGGTGAATATCTAACCTGGACAACTGATGGTGCTAATGCCGGTTCGATCTTTCACCGTAATGGCAAGTTTAGCATCACAAATGTCTGTGGGTTATTAAAAATTAAAGCAGATGATGTAAATGTAAAATTTCTTTTTTATATTTTAAGCACTGTATCTAAAAGATATGTAAGTGCTGGGATGGGAAATCCCAAAATTATGAGCAATGTAATGGAGAAGATTAATGTTCCCGTCCCTCCTCTTGTTGTACAGGAAGAAATCGTCAAAATCCTTGATTACTTTGCAGAGCTAGAAGCAGAGCTAGAAGCAGAGCTAGAAGCAGAGCTAGAAGCAAGGAAGAAGCAATATAAACATTATAGGGATGATCTATTGAACATAAATGATGTTGAGTATAAGACTTTGGGTGAAGTCGGAGAACATATCAGAGGTAAAGGATTAAAAAAAAAAGATTTTACCGAATCTGGA
>CAZSHY010000017.1:4727-20348 GCA_964607125.1 uncultured Pseudomonadales bacterium
AGAAGCAGAGCTAGAAGCAGAGCTAGAAGCAAGGAAGAAGCAGTATGTGTACTATAGGGATAATCTTCTTACCTCAAAGAAAGGCTTGAAGCAAGTACTTTTGAGTGATATTGCCACGATTGGAACCGGTAGTCATGATACTCAGGATGCTGTTGCAGACGGAGAGTACATATTCTATGCTCGTGGTCGTAAACCTCTTCGCCTTAATTCCTATGACTTCGATGAAAAAGCCATCATCACTGCCGGTGACGGCGTGGGCGTAGGCAAAGTTTTTCATTTTACATGTGGAAAGTATGCTCTGCATCAACGTGCATACCGTATCGTTCCTTACGAAAATGTGGATGCGAAATTTATCTACTACTACATCGTAGCTAATTTTGCTCGATACCTTGAACAAATCTCAGTCCACGCCTCTGTAACTTCATTGCGACGGCCAATGTTTCTCAAGTACCCAGTTCTATTGCCGCCTATCCAAGAACAGAAACGAATTGTTTCAATTCTCGACAAACTTGAAGCCTTAGTTAATGACATTTCCATCGGTCTGCCAGCCGAACTCAACGCTAGACGACAACAACATGAACATTACCGTAACACACTATTAACGTTTAAAGAATTAAGAAAATAGCATGGAAGAGTATAATTCGATTGAGTACTTAAGTGAAGGAATAAAGAAAAAACTTGATTCTTCGGGAAATAAAAAGAAGGTTATCGCACTGTATGCATTTAATTCAACTGGGAAAACAAGATTAGCAAATATACTTAGCTCGTTAGATATTGACACTGAAATAGATAGTGGCACGATTGAAGTTCTTTGTTACAACGCATTCTTTGAAGATATTTTTAAGTGGGACAATGAAAAATACAAACTAATCTTCGATAGAAACTCCTGGATTATTAAATTGGTAGTAGAACAAGGCTTAGAGCGTGAGTTAGTTAATAATTTTAAAGACATTGTGGGCTCAAATATTGAACCCTCATTTAATTTCGCAGAGGGTCAAGTTACTTTTAATATTGCAAGTGGAGACGATAGCAGTGTAAAGGGCATAAAAATCTCAAGAGGTGAAGAAAGTGTTTTTATATGGTCGATCTTTTATACTATTCTGCAAACTGCAGTTGAAGCTATGAATACTAATGAAGCAGAAAGAACTACTGCTATATTTAATAAATTGAAATATGTGATCATTGATGACCCAGTATCATCAATAGATGATACAAAAATCATATCTATTTCTTTAAAATTTGTTGAAATTATAGATTCACTTCAAAAAAATACTTGTAAATTCTTAATTTTAACGCATCATGCTTTGTTTTATAACGTTCTTGTAAATTCAATTAAAAGAAATAATACTTGCAAGCTTCAACATTATAGTTTGTCCAAAGATAACCAGGTTTTCAAACTTGCAGAACAAAATGACTCGCCATTTGCTTATCACTTATCAATAAAGAATAATATTCAAGAAGCTATTGCAAATAACAAGATCGAAAAATATCATTTTAACTTGTTTAGAAATTTGTTAGAGAAAACAGCTAATTTCTTAGGATATAATAATTGGATTGATTGCATTCCAGAGGCTAGAGATAATGAATTAGTACGGCTATTAAATTTATACAGCCATAGCAGAGTATCAGATCTTGAAGGCAGAGAATTGCACAGTAGAGATAAGGATGTGTTCATAGAAACGTTTAACACCTTCATTCAAAACTTTAAGTGGAATCAAGAAGTAATATGAATATTTTTGTAATAAATTGTTAACCTTCAAAGAATATGTCAGGTAAACATCACGCTTTCTACAGTATGATTGCTCAGAACTCAGAGAGTACTGTCGTAGCTGAATATGTGAATGACCCAAGCATGAATCGTGAATCAAATTATCAGAGTGAGGCTGACTTAGAGCAAGCATTCATTAGACAATTGCAATCTCAGGCTTACGGATACGTTACCATAAAATCAGAACACGATTTAATAGCAAACCTCCGACGACAGTTGGAAAAGCTCAATAACTTCGCATTTACTGAAAGCGAGTGGGATAAGTTTTTCATTAGCACCTTGGCTAACCCCAACCAGAGCATAGTTGAAAAAACAATCACTATCCAGGAAGACAACATCAAAGTACTCGTTCGAGATGATGGGTCGATCAGGAACATCTACCTGATCAAAAAAGACAGTATTCACGACAATAGTCTGCAGGTCATCAACCAGTATGCTACCGAAGATGGTCAACGATCCAACCGTTACGATGTCACTGTTTTAGTCAATGGTCTTCCGTTGGTTCATATTGAGCTAAAACGCCGCGGAGTGGCCATTCAGGAGGCGTTTAATCAAATAAATAGATACAACCGTGAGAGTTTTTGGGCTTCATCAGGACTTTTTGAGTATGTGCAGTTATTCATCATCTCAAACGGTACTCATACCAAGTACTACAGCAACACAACTCGCGCTCAGCATGTTAAAGATTCCAGTGAGGGCTCCGCAAAAGTTGGTAAGCGTACCAGCAATAGCTATGAGTTCACAAGTTGGTGGGCAGATGCAACCAATCGTCCGATTACAGACCTGATGGACTTTGCTAAAACCTTTTTTGCTAAGCACACCATTTTAAATATCTTGACTCGCTACTGCGTATTCACCACCGACAAGCTGTTGTTGGTGATGCGACCATACCAGATTGTGGCAACGGAGAAAATCTTAAACAGAATTGAGGTCAGTACCAATTATAAAAAAATGGGATCAGTAGATGCGGGTGGATACATCTGGCATACAACTGGATCAGGAAAAACTCTCACCAGCTTTAAAACCGCCCAATTGGTAAGTAAGCTGTCCAATATTGAAAAAGTGATCTTTGTGGTCGATCGTAAGGATCTGGATTATCAAACGATGCGGGAGTACGACAAATTTGAGAAAGGCGCTGCAAATAGCAACACCAGCACCGCCATTTTATCCATGCAACTCAGCAATCCAAGCGCGCGCATCATCGTCACCACAATCCAAAAACTAGATAAATTTATTTCGCGAAACAGTGGGCACGCTATTTTTGATGGCCACGTAGTGCTGATTTTTGACGAGTGCCATCGTTCTCAGTTTGGTGATATGCATGCTGCTATAACCAAGGCATTTAAGAACTATCATTTATTTGGATTTACCGGCACACCAATCTTTGCTGTCAACTCCTCATCAGGTGGTCGTCCAGATTTTAAAACAACAGAGCAAGCTTTTGGAGATAAGCTCCATACTTATACAATCGTCGATGCCATTGCCGATAAAAATGTACTACCATTTAAAGTCGATTACGTTTCAACGCTACGCGAATCCGAGGACATTGAAGACAAAAAAGTGAATGATATTGACCGAGAGGCAATTTTGTCTGCTCCAGAAAGAATCTCAAATATCGTTAAATATATCAGGGAACACTTTGATCAAAAAACAAAAAGAAATAGCTACTACAAGATTAAAGATCGTCGTTTAGCTGGGTTTAACTCAATATTCGCAGTTTCTTCCATTGGGGTAGCCAAAAAATACTATGCTGAGTTTAAAAAACAATTGGTAGGCTTGCCAAGTGACAAGCAGTTGAAAGTAGCAACCATCTATAGTTTTGGTGTGAACGATGAGGATCTGGATGGAATGATTGATGAGAACTCAGAGGATGTTTCTGGTCTTGATGTAAGCTCTCGCGATTTCTTGGAAAGTGCGATTACCGACTACAACAGAACGTTTGGCACTTCCTATGACACCTCATCCGACAAGTTCCAAAATTACTACAAGGATGTGAGTGAACGAGTCAAAAACCGTGAAATTGATATTTTGATAGTAGTAAACATGTTTTTGACAGGATTCGATGCAACTACCCTAAATACGCTTTGGGTCGATAAGAATTTGAAACTACACGGACTACTACAAGCCTTCTCTCGCACAAACAGAATCCTCAACAGTGTAAAAACATTCGGAAATATTATCTGTTTCCGCAACCTGGAAAAAGCTACTAATGAATCGGTTGCCTTGTTTGGTGATAAAGAAGCCAGTGGAATCGTGCTCCTAAAAGCATACAACGATTATTACCATGGCTATAAAGAAGGCGATAGGGAAGTCCGTGGCTATGAGAATTTAGTCAGGGAACTACAAGAAAGATTCCCGGTAGGCCAAAGAATACTAGGCGAACAGAGTCAAAGAGAGTTTGTTAAATTGTATGGAGCAATTCTGCGAGTTCGCAACATTTTAAGTGCCTTTGATGAATTTAGTGGCAACGAAATACTGAGCGATCGTGACGTCCAGGATTATCACAGCGCCTATATTGATATCTACAATGAATTCCGTAAAGGCAAGGAAGAAGAAAAGGAAAATGTTAATGAGGATGTGATTTTTGAAATGGAGCTTATCAAGCAAATAGATATTAATATCGATTACATTTTGGGTTTGATAAAGAAATATCATGCAGATCATACCAAGAACAAAGAATTGCTGCTCGATATCAACAAAGCCATTGATTCGAGTGTCGAACTTCGTAACAAAAAGGATTTGATTAATCAATTTATTGCATCTTTGGATATTCACTCTGTTGTTGATGATGATTGGCAGAAATTTGTAGAAGGTAAGAAAGTCGAGGAGTTGGAAACAATCATAAAAAGTGAAGGCTTAGATCATGATGCGACATATGTCTTTATTAAAAATGCATTCAGAAATGGCGATGTCACTACGACCGGTACTGCTATCTCAAAAATATTGCCCCCAACATCACGTTTTTCTCCGACAGGTGAACGAACCAGAAAGCGTGAGAGTGTTATAGATAAACTAAGTAAGTTTTTTGAGAGGTTCTTTAGCATCTCTCGCGCTTAGTCATCCGCATCTAGTCGCTCCTCCTGTATAATCTCCTCCATATGCACCAACTCCCTCTCAAACCCACCATCAGTTTTTCCGACCTTGAAAAGCTGGATATTAGAGTCGGCACCATTGAACTAGTAGAGGATATTCAAAAATCAGACAAGCTAGTCAAACTAACCGTTGATTTTGGTGATTTCAAACGAACCATCGTGGTCGGTATGAAAAAAGAGAGAACTGACGTCAAAGCAGAAGTAGAAGGCAAGCAAGCCCTATTTGTGGTCAACCTTGCGCCCAAAGAAATGATGGGCGAAATGTCTGAGGGCATGATGTTTGATATTGGCTACTCCAACAAAATTACCCCAGTTTTGGCCATGCCAGAGAAGGCCGTGCCCAACGGCGCCTGTGCTGGCTAGCCCCGCTTACCAACACCACCACAAGAAGCACCTTTTTTCCGGCTCAGATGGCGCTGGCTGAGGCTGTGGCGCAGGTTGGGCTACTGGCGAGCTGTGTGGTGCCACTGATGGCTCAGGTGCGGCAACATTCACTGGCAGCGGGCTCTCCGCATTGAAGAGTTTCTTAATGGTTTGAGTCACTCGGACTATGAAATTTTTATAGTAACTTCTTTTTTGATTTTGAGTCTTGGGTGTGGTAATTTTCATGCGGTTGCTCCAATTACCAATCGCGCAGCCGTGCCCGCTCCGGACCTTGAAATAATAGGTAGTATTGGGTCGGAGGTCATTGATCTGGAAACCAATTACACCAGTAGACTTGCCGTGGGCAAACTGAACCCCATGCTGAACAGCGTCTGAATTTTCACCGTAACTAACATAAAAATAGCTGTAATCCCCCGATGGCGGCGCAAAGTAGACCGTGGCGCTGGTACCAGTACTCGTGATTTCAAATAAATCTGGCGAATCTGCAGAAATACTCACTCCACAGTCTGCAGAAGTCACACTGCCGCTACTCGAACTTGAACTACTAGACGAACTACTAGTGTCGTCGCCACCAGAGACGATTATCGTCCCCTCAGGCTGGGCCGTATAAGACAAACTCACAGATTCCAAAATAGGCGTAGAACCTTTGTGGAGAGTAATTTTGAGCTTAAGCTTATAATTGGAGTTGGTAAAATCAATTAACTCGCCCACTGCCAGGGTTCTCCAGGTGATACCAGCATCGTTGGAAATTTGATAAGTCACCAAGTCGCCAAAGTTATACAAAGACCCGGCGCTGACAGATCCCGTCACGCTTTCCAGCAAGAAGTGATTAACCTCAAGCAATTGCTCTGGTGTGGTCAAGTAAATCTCAATACTATTTTGATCTGCATAATCGCGAGCCAAGGCCACTTTTTCTAATCCTGCTCCTGGCACCGGTACCCAAATTGTGTTGTCATTCTGCATATAAAAAGTGGAGCTGCCACCGGCCCGGAAATCAAAGTTGTCAATCTTGTATGAGTAAGTTGTATCATCATAAAAATCTGAGTAAGTAGAGTTGTACTCCACGGCTCGAATTCTACCTTGTCTGGTCATGGCCCAAATTTCGTCTCCCACTGGGTAATCACCCGCCACCCAAGCTAAAGACGAAATATCGTCCCCAGCAATGTTCGCTGTCTCCAAAGCCCAATGAACTGTGTCATCCGACCGAAGTGTGGTGCCATTGAAATTTACTCGCTGAATACCGTTATCGCCGCCAAACCAGTACCAATCATTTGGGTCTTTGATGATCGAAAAGACTCTGCCAGCTACCGAGACCGCTCCAGGATCTGTGGGAGCTGTACAGTCATCATCAGCCTTGTTAGTGGGCGTATTGTTGTCATCGCACACAAACATCCCTCCCGTGTAGTGAGAACCGATAAATAGGTGCTCAGTTTGGTCAAAGTAGAAACTCGTGTATGTGCCTAGATAAGCGCCCACACCGCTGACCGCAGAGCCTTCAGCTTGTCCCCAGACAGTGAACGTATCATCTGTCAAGTTCATTGGCGTGCCGTTCAAATCCAAGCGCATAACATTGTTGGCTGCACCTTCAATCAGACCATACAGTGCAACAGTGGCTGCGCGGGTGTCTGTGCCTTGCGCCACAAACCGATTGTAGCCTGATAAAAATCCAGTGATGCTAGAGATGGCCACGGCTGGCGTACTGTCATCGGCGGTATTAGCTGGCGTGTTTTTGAGGTCATAGATAATTGAGGAAGTGCTGGAAGAGTAGGAGATGAGTAAATACTTATTGCCCCCGTCTAAGAATTCATAGATTTTATTGATGGTAGTGCCAGCGCCTTGAAGCAAGTCTTTATCATAAACCGTGGCAGTCTGAGAGGTTGAGTTGTAGTAAGTAATGCTACCGTCATTGCCCGCAATCCACATATTGCCATCCAAAGAAGGGTAAACGCCAATGTACGATGCGCCGTAGGTGTAGCCAAACACATCATGTGATGCGGGAGCGTAGTCCACTGTACCAGTAAAATCAATTTCCTGGCGCAATCGGACTATGCCGTTGCCCCAAACAGCATCTGAGTAAATTGAGTCATGAGCATCATGGTTGTCAAAGGAAATAACAGTTGAAAGCTCTTGGGCTGGCTCAGCCGGATCAGCCTCCAGAACGGTAAAGGAAATTCTAACATCACCCAGGGTGGCATTGACCGTATTGGCTGAGGTGGAGTTGGCAGCTGAATCAGTCGCCCTAATTTGAATAGTGTGAGCGCCCACCGCCAAGTCAGTGGGAATTTGATAGTAAAAGTCTTCTCGATTAGCGTTGTAGGAACCGTCGATAGGGGAGATGGGCAAGAATTGTCCATCATCGATACTATATGAAATGCTGGCAATGTTAGAAATGGTGTCACCCTCACCTAGTACGAGATAATCCTTGACATAGCCACGAATAATCGGCCTCGACTCAGAGCCGGGATCAGGGGAGATAGTGTTGGTATAGATTCGGGGAGCGGTGGTATCAATAGTTTCAACGGTAAATGTATAGCTAGCCTGAAAGAAAGTGGACGTGTAATAGTAAAAATCAGTGCTAGCATTGCCCACTAAGTCAGTCCCGCGCACGGTAAATATGTGCGTACCATCCGTCCGACTTGGCACTGTTACACTGATGGATTCGCTGGCTCCACCCCAGCTGCCGTCAACTGGTGCAGCAATTGTGCTCCAGGAGGAACAGTCAACATCCGGAACAGTCAAACAATACTCAGCCCCAGCCACCCCACCCCCCACATCTGTCATGGTGCCAGTGAAAGTTGGCGTAGCGGTAGTGACTCGTTCAGCCGTATCTAATCCTGCCAGGGTAATTACTGGCGGAGACGCGTCAGTAGATCTGGATAGGTAGATATCGTCAATTAAACCTACAAAGTCAGTGCCGATAATCAGCGGGTAGTTTGAAGGTAATAATTCATCTGATTGAATCCATGCCTGACATTTTGTCCGCTGATCATTAATTTTCAAACACATTACTCGTTTGCCCACATCAAAACTCAACTTGATTGAATTCCAGCTGTCCAGTTCAACTGAGGCTGCATCAGTGGTCAGGGTATTGGCCACTGTACCGATGCTGATAGTGGCTGCCAGGCTGTTGTCGGCGTTAAGTTTCAAAGTCCAATATGAAGTTTCCGGGGTGCCAGGCCAGTTTTTGACAAAGATGGATCTTTCGGTATTATCGCCGGCAGTGGCTGGCCAAAATCTGGCATTCAGTGAAAAACTCCTATCAGCTCCGGCGTAATCAAAGTAGGGAGTAGAATCGGCTATTTCAAAGCTATCCGTGCCGTCAAAACTGATAGCACCATCATTATACAAACCTGTACTCAGGGTGGGAGTACCGTTAACCGACAAGGCGCCGATGCTCCGTGAGTCACCCGGATGTGTGCCAATATTGGAGGCATTGGTAAAATTAAGCCATAAATCAATGTTCTTGGCAATATCAAGCATCGCGGTTGCATAGACTGAATCTAAAGTCGTGTCACCGGCGGTAGTGGCAGATACTTCAAAGTGAAACTGGCCGTCAGTGGCTCCGGTGGGAATGGCGCAAGTAAAGGCCTCAGTTGTACCATTGAAATTCCCGTCTTGCGCAGTGCAAGTTGTCCAGCCGGCCGCCGGGTCTTGGCCAGAGATAAAGTTACGCCATCGCACCGCCGCAATTCCAGAGCCCGCCGCGGCGCTACCGGTAAAACTAAAGTTGCCTTGCGCGGTCGCAAAAAGTGACTTTTGATCAAGAGTAAGTGAAGTCACAACCGGCTGCGTTACGCCAGACAAATTAAACATAATGTTGCCAGACACGCCCGATCCGTTACTACCAACTTGGTAGTAGTAGGTCGTACCCGACGCCAAATTACTTTCGATACTACTAGCCTGAGTGTTGGAACATACACCTGCTGTGTCGTCATTTTCGGTGATTGATACCAGGTTGGCCATCTCATCTGGACTGCCCGCCTCATACAATGCCATGTAAGTGTCTGAGCTCGCGTCATCACACGTGTCAGCGGTGTACATCCCAGATTCTGTGGGCACAAATTTGTACCAAATAGATCGATAAATAACTCCAGCAAGTGGCTCATCCACTTGCATATTTGCAGTGGCGTTATCCAACTGGAAAGACTCGCCAGCAAAAATTTCAAAACCAGGCCAGTCGTTCGCATTGGCAATCGTTGGGACAACTACCGCAGGATCATCGCTGTGCAAAACAAAACGCACATCTCCGATGTCCGAGATATCAATCTGGACATAGTACTTCTGCCCGGCTGTGAGAGTGCGGTCAATTCTGCTGGAAAGTGAGTTGGTGCAGGGCGATCCGGTATTATCATTTTCAGCCAGATAAATTAACTCATTGAAATCATCAGGGTCGTTGGCTTGATAAAGGGTCATGTAGGTCTCGAGAGTGCCTTCATCACAGGTGTCGAAACTGTAGTCACCGCTTCGGAGAGGTGTGAATGAGTACCACAAGCTGTTGTCGGTGGTATCGGCAGTGACAATTACTTCATCATTGAGTTGAACTGAGAATCCTGGCCACGCATCCACCTCTGAAAGTGCCGGGCTGCGCAGAGTGTAATCAGCAAATACCTGGTCAAGCAGAATTTTTTTCGTCACAAACCCAGCCGTCAAAAATATGACTAACAGCATCAATCCAATGCACTTGGTCAGAGATTGCTTAGAAAAAAACATAGATGGATTAATCTTACTCCTGTAATTTGGTCAATTCTAGTCTTGGTTGCAGGTCAGAGTTGATGATCTAGATGCGCTGATTTCTGATAGAATTAGGCCTATGACCAACCTGGCAAATAAATTATTTGTTGATGCCAACCGCAAGGCTGTACCTTATGACGGCTCGCCCGTTACTTGGAGAGTCTCTGCCTACTCCATCATCACCCAGAACCACCAACTCCTCCTGGCCAAAAGTCGGCTAGAGAATTTCTACGACGTGATTGGCGGTGGCATTGAAATAGGTGAGACAGCTGAGGAAGCTCTTCATCGCGAAGCACTTGAAGAAGCCGGCGCCCACATCAAAGTAGGCCAGCTGCTGTTCAGCACTGTCGACTGGTTTTACCACCGCAAGGGAGTTTTTTATCAAACCCTGCAGCTTTTCTATGAGTCTGAACTGGTAGGCCCACTCACTCAACCCGCCGACCCAGAAATCGAGTGGTCAGGCTTGGTGCCTTTTTCAGAGGTGGAAACTAAGTATCAACTTTCCAACTCAGTTGATGTGGTTAACTTCATCACTCGCTACCTCAGTACCAAAATGACTCAATAGGAGCTGCATGCACCTTCACGTACAAAAATATAATGAATCACAACCACATTCCGACTCGATGATATGTGAGATGCTGGCGTCACTAATTGATGACGCTCTGCCCAACGCCGAAAACAAACTCTGGCATGGCCACCCGGTCTGGTTTATCAGAGGCAACCCAATAGTGGGATATAGCAAACTAAAAAACTGCGTTCAACTTTTATTTTGGAGTGGTCAATCATTTGATGAGGCAGGGCTAGGAGCAGAGGGCAGCTTTAAAGCCGCTCAGGCTAGATTTACATCTATTGATCAAATTGATAGACAAGATGTGCTTCGCTGGCTGAACAAAGCCCGCAGTATCCAATGGGACTATAAAAATATCGTCAAAAAAAGAGGTGTACTAAGCCTGCTTCATGGCGCTGATCCCGGAACAAACTAGTTCTCAGAACCAACTTGCATTCCTAGGCCGATAATTCGCAGGCTCATGGTCGTTTCAGCATGTTATAATCCCCAAAAATATGTTCCCCTGGTGCGCCTCTACATGACCACACCTGAAAATCCAAAAATTTCTGTTCAACTCTTAAATTGGTTGCAAGTTCTGGCGCTAATTTGGGCTCGTCTAACCCCACACTATGTCCCTATGATGCAGCCAGATCCTGACGTGTCAAAACCTAGAGAAACGCTTTTTGATGAAACCTTGTACCTGCCAATAGTCAATCGACCACCAGAAACCACTGCCATCTCCACCAGCCTTCACTCCAGTCTCGTTGAGGCCAGCACTGAGATTAGAGACATGCTTGGGGTCGGTGTAGTTCAGTATGCTGCCCTGAGGTGGAATGAGCTGCAAAACGCTGATGGTAGCTATAACTACGACCTAATGGATGAGCAAGTCGGGGTGGTCAACAACCTGCTTGCGTCGGGCAACCGAGTAATTGTTCAATTCTTTGGCACTGCTGAGTTTGCCCAGATTTACGATGGCAACACTTGCTCACCGTTTAGCGCAGAAGACACCATTAAATATCAACAATTTATCCAAGAGGTGCTCAGCAGGATCAACTTTGGACCACACGGTCAAAGCGGTGTGATCTTGGAGTTTTGGAACGAGCCAGAAGTGCCCTATTACATGTGTTTACCTGGTTATTTCGGCGGCTTTGGCCCCCAAAACCAAAATCCAACCCCTCAAGATTACTACGAGGCGGGGTTTGAATTTGGGCAAAACCAACTTCGACCACTTTACGAACATTTCAATACCCAGGGTTTCAAAATCATTTCTCCTGGATTCATGCTAGATGACATGGTTAATCACGCACAGTTCTTAATTGGCATCCGGGCAGCAGAACTCGCTGGCCCCCCAGGCAAGCAAAAGCTATTTGACGCAGTCGGGATTCACAACTACCAATATATGCCTTACCTTGCCAGCCATGAATTCGTCGTGGCAGACAATAACTGGCCAGACGGTCTCAAAAGCAAAATTGGTTTTATTAGAGATTACTTCGGAGAGGACATGAACGTCATCGTCCTGGAAATCGGGGGCATGTGCATCCTGTATTCTGGACCAGAGGTAACTGAAGAGTCGTATGAGATTTGCCGAGTTTACATAGAAGCATATACCGAGGATGGCAAGTGTAATTTCCCCCAAGCTGGTGGAAGCGGACCAGATGAGGCAGTGCCGCCGCTGTGTAGCAAAGGTACCATTTTCGACCACTACAAAGGTAGATACTACATAGTTTCACTGCTTGATTACCTAGAGGAGAGTCGCGTTCAAAATTCTGATTTCACTATCTTCAGCTGGTATAGCATGCTTGATGGAGGCTGGAAAACTGTCGGTTTGCAAATTGGTAACGAAATGCAAGACTCAGCCTTCATGGTAGATTTTTTCCTAACCTTGTTTTATGGCCAAGATCAGGATGTGAGCAACACCCCTCCCTTCACCAAAGTCGATGTATCTAGCATGGTCAGCTACTATGAGTTTCCTCGAGCTGGCGCACTGCCACAGTCCACAATCCGGCTCTATGTTGCCAAGACTCAGACTGGCGAGTCCGTGCCTGTACCAGCCGGATTTATCAATGTTTATGACTCAATGGGAAATGAGATCGAAATCTCAGGCGACACCTTTCAAGCGGGTGGGTTGCCCATTTACTTTGAGCTCCCAGCATCCAGCGTCAACCACTAGTTCACGCTCACGTTCATATCTGCCTGAATTTCAGCTGGGGTTTGCGCGCGGTTGTAAATACGCACGTCGTCAAGCCAGCCTGAGTACTCTCCAGCAGCAAACTCAGCGTTGAAGCCTAATCTCACCGGCTGATTATTCTGTCTGATGCTTTGCGTAAAGGATGCTGCTTCAACTTCGGCCCCATCAACAAACACGTGCTTGTTAGTACCGTCAAAGGTTACCGCCACGTGGTGCCAAGAGTCTGTGGCAACGTCAACAGGCGGCTGAGCCAAGTCGAATAAGTCGTGAACCAAATTTGTGCTATAGAAAGTTGAAAAGGTGGGAGTTTCGGACTGATCAAACCTCGACACCGCCCAGGCGCTGTCTCCCTTGGCAATGAATGCTTCCCAAGCGTTAGAGAAGGTGGCCGTCTTCATCCAGAAGCTGACAGTCATAGCCGTGGAGAAGTCAAAAGTTGATTCACCCGCTAGTTCAATATAGTTGCCAGAGCCAGAAAAATTGTACGCTCCGCCGGTGTGGCCAGCAGCGGAATTATAGACAGGGCACGAGCCAGTTGGACAACTACCACTGTTATCTGCACCAAAAGCATCGAGCATTGAGTTGTTTGTATCATTAAAGCCGTAGGCTGCAATTGGGTCAGTGTTACTGACGTTGTTGAGTACAGTTACGGTTGCACTCGGTGTACTGGCTTGGGTGTTACCAGCAGCGTCCCTAGCAGTGGCGGTGATTGCATAGCTTCCGTTCGGCACGCTCAGGGTATTCCAACTGGTTGTATATGGAGCGGCGATATCCTCAGCACCAAATGCAACACCATTGATTTTAAACGTCACACCCGCAACCCCGACTGCATCTGCAGCGGTGGCGGAGATGGTGGCGGTACCACTCAACTGCTGGTTGAGAAGTGGAGAAGTTAAGGTGACTGTTGGGGGAGTGGTGTCAGGAGGTGTGCCACCAGTTCCCGTAGCTTTAAGCAACAGAACCGCGTCCGTCCACATGCTACCAAATGGCGGAGTGAATGAGGTTGTGCCTCCACCGTTGACTGGCGAACCAGAATGAATGGCACCGGTTGAAGGATCAAGCCACTCGACACTCATCTGACCAGTTACGCCAGACAGGTTTACGGAAAAGGAGCTTGATCCAGCGTCTTTGTAAACAATAAACTCAGCACTACTGGTAGCCGTAGCTGCCAAAGCATAACCGGTAGAGGCTAGGTTAGACTGAGGCGTCATAGCCTTAAGATTGACCTTCTGCGAGTAGGCTCGAGCAAATCCCATGTTGGCTCGCAGCAGCTCAGAGGCAGAATCGTGGAAAATGTTTCCAGGACTGAAAAACACCGTGTACATTCCGTCAAACGTATCCATCCAGATTGGATTCTCGCCGCGGGTGAAGCTCCGCCAAACCCAGTTTTTGTCACCACACAGGCCACAATGATGGTCTGTGTCACTAATGATGACCTTAGAACCAGTGGCTGCAGGTGGGTTATAAATACTTTCTGCTGGAGAAATCCAATCAGCCGGGCTAGCAAACATCTCATCATTGGTGAATGAGTCTGGGTATTCCGCAGTCATGCCCACCGGGTGCTGTTTAGGTTTGGTGGATTCATATGACTTGATCAGATTGATCATGTGGTATTGCCACGGATCTGAGTTTGCAAAACTCTCGTTGCTGATCTCATAAAGCACATTGTCGAGGTCGCCCACCGTGTCGATGACCTTGCGCACGTAGGCTTCCTGAAGTGCTGTGACAGATGGGTTGGCCAGCGTGTGTGTTTGATCTCCTGAAGTTATAATGAGATTATTGACGTTGTTTTCAGGTTTGTAGGGATGTCCGTTCCAGGGATCCTGAGTACCAAAGGTGTGGACACTCCAGCCATCAAATAACATGACTGAAACATACAGTCCATGTTCGCCGGCTTCGATTATTCTGGCACGCATACGGTCGAAATATGCTTGATTAAACTGAGTCAAGTCAAACTTGGGCTTACCGTCACTTGCCAGACCCGGACCAGTGCGCTGGTAGGCAACTGGGTCATAGTAGTATGGACCAGCATCCTCACCGTTCCATTTAGCCTGTTCCCAAACCCAGAGGCGGAAAAAGTTGTGGCCTTTGCCTTGGAGCCAGGTTATGAACTCACTGTAACCGCCATGATTTTGGCCGGTAACTGAGTCAAACCAGGTAAAAAACGCTTGAGGTGGGTCAGTGGGACCTGCGTCAATAAAGCTGTTCCACACATGTGATCCTGTCAACAGAACTGCGCTGCCGGAGGCGTTTTCAAAGTACCGACCATTGGCTGAGCTGGTCTTGAGTAAGGTTGGCATGCCCGCCGGGGGCGGCGTAGGAGTTGGAGTTGGGGTGGGGGTAGGGGTGGGTGTCGGAGTTGGCGTCGGAGTAGGAGTTGGTGTCGGCGTAGGAGTTGGAGTTGGGGTGGGGGTGGGAGTAGGACTGGGAGAGGGTGTAGGGGTTGGAGATGGAGGCACTGGAGGAGCCACGGGCGTGTCACGGTCGGCGATAACCTCTGCAGCGGTGAGCGCACGGTTGTAGATGCGAACATCATCTAGCCAACCACCAAATTCGTGACCGGGGTACTCAATTGGGTTATCTCCAAGCACGACAGGAAAGGCATTGTTGTAGAGAGTCTGAGTATATGATTTGGTGGCTTTCAGGACGCCGTCTACATAGATTTTTTTCTGAGTGCCATTGTAGGTGACAGCCACATGATGCCAAACCAAATTTGATCCAACTACACTTGCGACACCATCTTGATCCTGAGCCACCTTGGATGGATTAAAGGTGCTGAAGGCTGGTCGATTGGTACTCTTAAATCTGGTCACTTCCCAAGAGCTATCGCCCTTGGTTACGATTGATTCCCAAGCAGATTGAAAACTAGCTGCCTTCATCCAGAACTCGACAGTCAAATTTTTGCCAAAGT
>CAZSHY010000017.1:20358-20626 GCA_964607125.1 uncultured Pseudomonadales bacterium
TCAAACATGGCTTCATTGGGCAGCTCAATGAGATTGCCCGAACCAGCAAAATTGTAGGCGCCGCCCGAGTGACCACCAGCGGGGTCGTAGGCTGGACAGTTGACTGAAGGCGTACACATGCCAGTCAGTTGGTTAGTCGATGAGTCAAGGAGCGGTTGTTGAGCATTGTCGAAGCCATATGCTGCCACCAGTCCGGGTGTTTGAGCAAAAACTGATGGGGCGGAAAAGTGAGTGGCGGAGAGTCCAGTTAAAATCGCAATAAATAAAG
>CAZSHY010000018.1:0-19562 GCA_964607125.1 uncultured Pseudomonadales bacterium
CCTTTTTGATGGCATCAATGTCCAGTCCTGAGTCAGTTTCGTCCAAAATAGCATAAGTCGGCTCCAGCAAGGCCATTTGCACAATTTCCAGCTGCTTTTTCTCACCGCCGCTTAGGCCTTCATTCAGGCCGCGCTTGAGCAGCTCCTTGGACACGTGCAGTTCGTCAGCCAATGCCTCCAGGTGAGTCCGGAACGCCAGCACCGACGCAAACTCCTTGGCGGGTTGGTCGGCAAATCTGGCTTGATAGGCCAAGCGCAGAAAGTTTTGCGCTCTAACACCAGGCACCTCAACTGGGTACTGAAATGCTAAAAACAGGCCTAGCTTGGCCCGCTGGTCTGGCGACAGCTCCAAAATATCTTGTCCGTCCAAAGTAACCTTTGAACCAGGTAAAATTTCATACGCTGGGTGACCGGCCAGCGCAGCTGCGGTGGTGGACTTACCCGAGCCATTAGGCCCCATGATGGCGTGGAGCTCACCAGGTTTAACCGTCAGCGACAAGCCACGTAAAATTTGTTTGTCGGCCACTGCCACTTGTAAATCATTCAACACCAGCGCCGAGTCAGAAGTCTGTTTCATATCGTGATTATACCTGATGAAAAAATGGACTAAGCTTCTTGGACAATGACGCTTGGAACTCTTTCTGATGACCACTTCGGCATCCTTGTATCTCAAAACTTGCGAAAAAGTTGAGTCTGTCTGGCGGTAGATAACGACCGCATCTGGACTTATCGTCGCCAGGCTAGTCGGTGCGGTATAACCTCGAAAAACATTAATTAGATCCTGACCCGGAGTGAGTGTGCAGCGCATGATATCTGCGTACCATGGGTGAATGCCACCCTCTAAGTCGGAATTTTTAATGACCATGTCGCACAACAGGGTGAATGCAGATTCAATTTTGGCTTTTTCAGCAAAGTCTGCCCATTGCCATGCCTGCCAAGAAACATAGCGGTAGTTAATGGCAAAAAAATTGGGCAGCGATTCGTTCATTTGAGTCAACAATAATCCAAACTCAAGTTTTTTACAAACTAGTTTTTAGTTGAAGGAGAAGCTCTTTTTACTTTAGTTTCATACCTAGACTGGAAACAGGGAAATTGGAACCAACCGCGTGATGAGTACACTCGGAATTGGTTTGACTATCAGAAGCAGTTGACTTAATTTTAAGCTTTGTATGCAACCATGATGCTACTGACCATTCTAGGTTGCTCTTCTGCTTCTAAACCAGAGGTGAGATCTAGTTCTTCTAAGTAGCAGGTATGTTTGATAATTCGTAGTTGGTAGCCATTGGCCAAACGGGAATCAATTACTTTTACTTTATTATCGAGTAAAGCTGATTTTAGGTCAGTAATAACTGTCTGATCAATCTGCGCGGCTAAAAGTTCTGTCATTAGTGGGTGAGCATAGTGGGTTGGACGAGCATCTGCTGAATCCTGGTTCTCCGGGTACACAGGTTCACACATTCTGTTTGCATATACACGCATACACAAGGTGTCTGTCTCAAGTTTTGCGTTTAACTCTGGCCTTACGATCCCGTTTTTTGTCAAATCCTCAGCCGGGACATTGCCTTCGCGAAAACCAGGTTTCAACGTTAATTGTTGTAGATTTTCAGAGTTTAATATCATAAAAGTTATTATATCAAATAAACTCAAAAAGTCACTTTTTTGACCAACTCAAATGCCAATCTTACCTCTGCCTTGATCTCGTCATTAGTCTCGGTCAGCTGCTGCACCTGGTCTAAAGTGAACCAGTCAATGCCCGTGCTTTCCTCGGTATTGGCTGTGAACTGGACACTATCAACCGGCTTAACCAGGTAAACCGCACCAAAGTGTTGCTCACATCCTCTAGGCCAAAGGGTGGTCGTCACGCGCGAGTTGGGATCGGCGCTTTTGAGACGTGCGTCATAGTTTTCCCGCGACACCCAGTGCAAGTCGCTGACAATTGGTCGCGGCAGTCGCTCATCGGTGCTACCCTCATCAGCAATCGGTTGGAGCAGATCTATGGCTTGGACCTTGATACCGGCCTCCTCCCAAAACTCCCGCTCAGCCGCTTGATGCGGCAACTCATCTGCCTCAATATGCCCGCCTGGTGCTAGCCAAATCCCCAGTTTTTTATGCTTGACCAACAGCACCCGCTGTTCGTGCAACAGTAAGCCTGCAGCGGTCAGGCAAATCTTGGCATTGAAGTGTGTTAAGTTGGGCATATTAAATTAAGCTCATTTGTACACCGGCATCTTTTTGGGGTGTGAAACTAAAATCTACCGGACACTCAATCAAGCGATTCCATTTATTTTTAAACTTGACGTGGCCTTTTTGCAAACCAAAGTCGTACACATCTCTGGTCACCGCTACATCTTGTAGACAATACTCGGACAACTTATCCCACTCTTGGTTTTTGTAGTACTTAATGGCGTCCAGACCATTACCACTCTTGCCAATGCCCAGAGTTTCCTTGGCCACTGCGTCCAATCCGATGCGATGCCCGGCGCTATTTTTAATTCTGGTCAGCACATCCAAAGTAGGAATAGTGGAAATATCCGCCGAGTAATAAGGGACCAGGGTCTGCATGTCAAAGTCATCAATGTTGAAACCAATCACTACGTCTGCCTTCTCGAGTAACGGAAAAAGTCGGGGAATATCCTGTTCAAAAAACTTGAGCATCTCGCCTTTACCAGACATGCCCTCCCTCACGCACACGCCCACAAACGACACTCCAAGTCTCTCGGCGAATCCCTGACCACCAACTTCATCAAATGTCTTTTTGGTCTCGACATCCAGAATCACTTGTAACATGAAAATCCTAACTAAGCCGCTTGGCCACTTCCGCCCAGTTGACTACTTGCCAGAAAGCTTCAATATACTCTGGCCTTCTGTTTTGAAACTTAAGGTAGTAGGCATGTTCCCACACATCCAGTCCCAAGAGCGGGGTGCCCTTAAGCTGGCTTACGTCCATCAAAGGGTTGTCTTGGTTAGGAGTGGTGCCGATCTTAAGTGTCGTGCCATCTTGGACTAACCACGCCCAGCCCGAACCAAAAACTGCCGCGGCTGCGTCACCAAACTGTTTTTTGAACTCGGCCACTGAGCCAAAGGCTGCCGTAATCCTGTCTAAAAGCTCGCCAACTGGTTCGCCGCCACCCTGGGGCGAAAGTGAGGTCCAGAACAGCGAATGGTTGAAGTGTCCGCCGCCGTGGTTGCGCACCGCGGGTGGATGAGCTGACACGCCCGCTAGCAAAGCCTCAATTGGCTGATCCGCCAGAGGTGTGTTCTGCACCGCCGCGTTCAACTTGTCCACGTAGGTCTGGTGGTGCTTGGTGTGATGCAGCTCCATAGTCTTGGCATCAAAATGGGGCTCCAGAGCCGCATATTCAAAGGCTAGCGAAGGTAGCGTAAACATAGTCAATCCTTTGGTACTTATTTCTTGGTATCAGATCGCTCGATAACTTCTAACAGTTCTTGAATCAAATATCCAGCAAATGCGTACACAAAAACGGCAAATAACGTGGTGAACTCCAGAGTGAATCCGCCACCGACCGAGGGTGTAGGGAAAGCAAACAAAAATGGCTGGAGCAACGGCTGGGTCATTTCGTAGACCCAACTCACGAACGAGGCGTTGGGGTTGGCCGCGAACAACTTAAGCACAAACCGAAACACCAGTAGAATTTCTACCAGGCCAAATACTAAAGTTGCTAAATCTCTGAGTAGTTTGCTCATATGTCCCCCTTGCAAAGCCCATTAGATCACATTTTGCATGTCTGATCAAGTCAAGTATTGGCAATGTCTGTCTGAGCAACATGTTCGCCGGTGATCCTGGCTAACTCCAAAAATCTATCGCGGACAATAGTTTGAAACGCCTTGGCCCGATCTTCACGAGCGGCTGCTCCAGGGTGCGCCCGTAACACGTCTGCCCACAGTGCCGGTCCAACCATAAACCCGGCGGCGCCGCCCTCGAGAGCTACGCGAAGTTGCTCTTTAAATAAGTCGTATTTTTCCGTTAAAACTGAAAATATCCACGGCACATCTAACTGGGCAGTAATCGTCACCGCAGTCAGCGGCTGCGCCGCTGGCAACACCCACAGGTCCACCAAGCTTCTCATTTCACTGATAGACTGCAACATGGCTTGTTCTGCCTCACCTTCATGCATCAAATCTAGCTCAAGAATAAAATCAATGCCCTGCTGATGCGAATACTCGCTTATTTCAGCTACAAACTGCCGTTTTTGCAGTGCTGCCTTTTGACTGGGGTGATAGGCCAGCTTGAGTTTACTAAGTGCGTAATTGTTTTTGGTAGGCACCACGCCCCAGGTCTCCGCCAGTCGCGGCACCGCCAAGGGGTCTGACTCACTAGTTTGCTTTTCCAGGCTAAAAACTACGCCAGTATGTTGAGCCTTTTGTTCAAGCGCCCAGTAGCTGGACTCTGAATCCAAAACCACACCAGATACTTCTGGCGAAAGCGCTCGCATCAATTCACCTTGAACTTGTTGGATGTGGGCCAAACCAGCTGGATCAGCCACCGACACACCCAGCTGCTCTGCAAAGAGCAGCGGGTGATCGAGTTCTAAAATGCAAAAAGTTTGATTCTGGGCTCTGAGGGTAGGCAGTCGCATTGACTCTAGTATACCTCAGGCTGGTCGTTACCGGCGAGGTCCAAAGCCACCTCGGTCGGAACCACCTCGGCCGCCAGAGCGGCCGCCGCCGAAGCCCCCGCGGCTACCGCCGCGGTCTCCGCCTCGGAAACCACCTCTGTCACCGCCGCGTCCGCCGCCACTGCTATCGCGATCTCCGCGCTTAGCCCTGGCTTCTTCTGCCTGCTGTGCAGTCAACATGGATAGTTCAATTTTGCCATCATCTTTCATGCCGGAAACTCGGACGTGGACCACATCGCCGAAGGAAACCTTGGCGTTGGCGTCTGGTACAAACTCGGTGTCCATCTGTGAGACGTGGACCAAACCTTCGCGACCTGGCAGGTACTCGACAAATGCGCCGTAGCTCTCAACCCGAGTTACCGGGCCGTCGAACTCTTCGCCGATGTCTACTACCCGCATCATGCCACTGATCAGCTCGTAAGCATGGTCAATCTTGGCTTGATCTGGCGAGGAAATGTTGACGATACCTTCCTTGGTCTCTTCGTCCTCATCCACATTGATCTCAGTCCCGGTCTTCTCAATCAGGCTCTTGATCATCTTGCCGCCAGGGCCGATCAGCTCACCAATCCTGTCTCCAGGAATGCGCAGCTGCTTGATCTTAGGTGCATAAGGCGAAAGACTGGTTCTGGGGGCACTGATGGTGGCGAGCATCTTTTCCAAGATGAATAACCGACCAATTCTTGCCTGCTCCAGCGCTTCCTCAAGAATCTGGCGGTTGAGGCCGGTCAACTTGATGTCCATCTGGATGGCGGTAATACCTTCGGTGGTACCAGCGACTTTAAAGTCCATGTCACCCACGTGATCTTCCAGACCTTGAATGTCTGAAAGCACCTGGTACTTGGCGCCGTCACTGATCAAACCCATGGCGATACCAGAGACTGGTCGCTTAATGGGTACGCCAGCAGCCATGAGTGAGAGGGTTGAGCCACACACTGATGCCTGGGAGGTCGAACCATTGGAACTGACCACTTCTGAAACTACCAAGATGGTGTAAGGAAATTCTTCCTGTGAAGGCACCATTGGGCGCAGGGCGCGCTCGGCTAAGGCACCGTGACCAATTTCGCGGCGACTAGGGAAGCCAAACCGACCGGCTTCACCAGAAGCGTACGGAGGCATGTTGTAGTGGTGCATGTAGTGACGAACCTCCATGCCATTGATGCTTTCAACGCTTTGACCGAGCGAAGGGTTGCCCAGAGTGGTCACGTTGGCTACTTGGGTAGCACCACGCTTGAACATGGCGGACCCATGAGCGCGGGGGAAAAGATCAACTTCACACCAGATAGGTCTAACTTCATCAGTCTTGCGTCCATCTGGACGAACTGACTCATTGAGAATCATGGCGCGGGCGTCTTTCTTAAGGCACGACTGGAAGGCTGCCCCGATTTGTTTTTCGGTATACAGCTCTGCTTCATCCTTACCCTGGTTCAATTCGGCGAGCATGGTGGCCAAGAGTTCAGCGGAGTCCACTTTCTCAAGTCTGCCTTCTCGCTCGACCACTGTACGGATTTCTGCTGCGTACTTCTTCATCAGCTGAGCGGCTAGGGCGTCATTGGCTTCCATGGCTGCCTTGTCTGCGTCACTGACCAGTTGAACTTTGGGCTTGCCCACTTCGGCAACGATGGCATCAATATCTGCACAGATTTTGCCCAAGTGCTCCTGAGCCAAAACTAAAGCCTCCACCATGACGGTCTCATTGACCTCATTGGCGCCGGCTTCAACCATAGCGATGGTAGTGCCACTGCCTGAAACAATCAGGTCCAGGTCACTACTCTTGAGCTCGGTGTTGGTAGGGTTGGTCATGAATTGACCGGTGGTTTTGTTGTAACCAATCCGCATACCAGCGATGGGACCTTCAAATGGGATCTCCGAGATGGCCAAGCCGAGGGCACTGCCCACCAGACCGAGCATGTCGGGATCATTTTCACCATCATAGGAGAAAACGGTGTTCACAATTTGGACTTGGTTGGTGATGCCCTTGGGGAAAAGGGGGCGGAGAGTCCGGTCAATCACCCGAGCCTTGAGGATCACGTCGTCACCAGGGCGACCATCACGCTTGACCCACTGCGAGCCCTTGATGATGCCGGCGGCATAGAGTTTTTCGGCAAACTCAACCGAGAGTGGGAAGTAGCCTAGGTCAACTTTGCGACCCAGGGTTACGGTGGATGAAACCACGGTTTCTCCACAAGTGATCAGAACTGCCGCGGCGGCCTGTTCGGAAAATTTACCAATCTCAATCTGCAGGCTTTTATCGCCCACTTGGATGGTTTTTTTGTACGTTTGAGGATATGTCGGGTATGACATGTCTTCCTTTCAAAACTAGTCTCTGCAAAAAGCTGGGGAGTATTCTGGAGAAAGAACAACTGAACGGCAGTTATTTTCTCTCTTGAATCCTCACCGCTAAGGCTGATTCCAGAGAAATATTATTGGTTGATTATAGCACAGCTATTGATTAGTCATCTGGCTAACGCGAGTAAGAGCCTCCTCTACTTTTTTTATCTCTAAATCAAGGTAGAGGGACTGGTGCGATTTATATCGTTTACCCACAAATAAATTCTGAAAATAATCTGCGGCTGCAATAACTAGTGCTACACCCTCGTTGGATAGGTCGTCGAAACTTGCTACCAATGCTTCAATTTGGGAAGGCATTTGGTTGATTCTACTTACAATATTAAGCAGCTCACCATCAGAGAGAATCCATAAAACAAGTGCTTGGTCTATTGAGTTTCTCGAGATTAGCAGGGACAGTTGATGCCTGCAAATTTTGGCAATATCACTTCTTGACTTACTACTCGCATTCCATAACTGTTCTGAAGTTGGAGAAATTGGAGAATACCCTAGATTTCTTTCAGGAAACATAGTTGCTCCTTTATATTAGACTCTCGTCAACTCTTACTTGCTCAAGCCCAAACTATCAATCAGCTTGCGGTAACGCTCTTCTGAACGCTCGAGCAAGAAATTGAGCAGTCTGCGACGCTTGGCTACCTGCTTTAAAAGACCACGACGAGAGTGGTTGTCTTTTTTGTGCTGGGCCAAGTGCTCGGTCAGCTGTTGGATGGAAGCGGTCAGGAGGGCAATTTGCACCTCAGGAGAGCCAGTGTCGCCTTCAAAAAGCTGAAACTGCTTGATAATGAATTGTTTTTGATCCGTGGTAAGTGCCATGGTATCGTCCCTTTCAAAAAGGATGAGGCCCTTTGTCAGCGAGTAGAGCGTGTGCTCATGAGTGGTCCAAAGCGGACCTACAAGCTGGAAAAGTAACCAGATTTATACTTGAGAAGCTATTATAGCAGAGGGGTCAATGGTGTTTACTCCACCTCTTCCGCCTCAACCTTGTAAGCCACTAGCGTGTCGCCCACCTGAAAGTCCAGCTTCTTGTTTCTGAACGTGGCGCCAAACTCGGCTTTGGTGCTGGATTTATCAACTTCTTGCTTGCCGTGCATCATGCTCTTCATGACTGGATTGAACAGGATTTCATCACCGCGCTTGAGGTGGAAAAGGTCGGAGCGCTTGATTTCACCGGTTTTGACCCGGCAGCCGGCAATTCGCTCACCACGCATCTCGAAAACCTGGATCACTTCTGCTTCACCAGTCTGGACTTCGTCAATGGTGGGCTCGAGTAACTTGAGCTGTTGCTTTTGGAGATCTTCAATCAGGTGGTAAATGATGTCGTAGGCTTTGATACGCACACCTGCCAACTTGGCCAACTTCTTGACTTTGCCCGACACGCGGCTGTGGAAAGAAATAATGGCTGCGCCGGTGGCATCTGCCAACTCCACGTCAGCCTCGGTAATTTCACCCACGCCAGAGGTAATAAGTTCAGTGCTTTCGTCATCCAGATTTTGCAAGATAGCTTCCAGCGTACCCTCGACGTCGGCGCGGACGATCAACTTGATTTTGGTTTTACCCTCGTCGGAAATGAGTTGATCAAAGTCAAAGTTAAGGCCTGCGAATGGGTCTGGGGAGGCAGCTGGCGCGGCATCCTCGGCTTGCGCGGCGGTCAGGGCGGTCTCGGCGTCAGCCTGAGAGTAATCTGCGTCTGCGTCCCTGACAGCGGCGCCCACAGCCGGTACACCGGCAAAACCTACGATTTCAGCTGGAAACCCTGGCAAAACTTGATTGAGAGCTGCGCCTGATTCACTAGTCAGAGAACGAATCCTGCCAGAAATTTCACCAGCAGTGACAGTTTGTCTGACTGAAAGCGTACCAGCCTTGACGATAACACTGGCCATGCTACCTCGGGATTTTTCCATGGATGATTCAATCACGACCGCCTCGAGGGGAGCAGTTGGATCTGCCTTGAGCTCCATTAGGTCTGCCATGACTGAGATAGTTTCTAACAATTTATCAACACCAGTGCCCTTAAGAGCAGAAAGTTCAATAGTTTCCACATCTCCACCGTAGTCGGTAACTATCAAGCCATGCTCGGCTAGCTGCGATTTGGGTAGATTGGGGTCTGCGGCGGGTAGATCAATCTTATTGATAGCTACGACCACCGGCACCTTGGCGGTTTTAATGTGCCGGATTGACTCCACAGTCTGGGGCTTAACACCATCGTTGGCTGCCACGACCAGGACTACAATATCGGTAACCGAGGCCCCCCGTTCGCGCATTTTGTTAAAAGCGGCATGGCCGGGTGTATCAATAAAAGTAATGGGCGAACCCTTGAAATCAATGCTATAAGCACCAATGTGCTGGGTAATGCCACCCACCTCACCGGCAGCCACTTTGCTCTTGCGGATGTAATCCAGAAGCGTGGTTTTACCGTGGTCGACGTGGCCCATGATGGTCACGACTGGTGGTCGTTTTTGTAGTGCCATAGTTTAGAGTGCCATCTTGGCTTCGTGCTCAGCCATTTCCTTTTCAAAGGCCACCACTTTTTCTGCCAAAAGCGCCTTTTGGGCATCGGCAACTTCTTCGGTGGTTTGCCACTTGTCTTTGAAGCGGGCCAGATCTGAAAGCGTGGTCAGTTTGTACTCAACTAGATAGGCTCTGGTTTCACCCTCAAGACCTTCAAAGGTGTCAATTTCGTACTCTTCCTCACCTGTGGCCTCTGAGGCGACTTCGCCACCGGCGGACTGAATGGTGATGCGGTAGTTGGTCAGCTTGGCTGCCAGGCGCACGTTTTGGCCACCTCGGCCGATAGCCAAGGAAAGCTGATCATCTGGTGCAGTGACGGTAGCCTTGTGCTCCAGATCATCAATTTTAATAACCAGACCCTCTGCTGGGGCCAAAGCGCCTTGCATGAGCAAGCGCTTGTCCTCGGAGAAGGGAATAATGTCCAGTTTTTCGTTGTTCAGCTCGCGGATGACTTCCTGAACCCGGACGCCGCGCTGGCCGACACAGGAACCAACAGGGTCAACACCCTCTTGGGTAGACTTCACCGCCAACTTAGTGCGGACACCAGCTTCACGAGCAATTAAAGCAATTTGGACGGCTCCTGAGGCCATTTCTGGGACTTCACGCTCAAAAAGTCTGGCCACCAGCTGGGCGTCAGCGCGCGAAACGATAATGCGCTTGCCTTTGTGTGAGTCACGAATTTCCTTGAGCAAAACGGTGATTCGTGAGTTGACGCGGTAGAACTCGCCGCGCATCTGCTCTTCAGGAGGCATGAAACCTTGACCGCGGCCGATATCCAGGATGACAGTCCGGCCCTGCATGCGCAAGACCTGAGCATTGACGATCTCGCCCATCTTGGACGAGTAGTCGCTGAGGATCTGATCTTTTTCTGATTCACGAATTTTCTGGAGGATCACCTGCTTGGCTGTCTGGGCGGCAATTCTGCCAAAGCCGGCAGGAGTGACATTCTCTGGGTTGGAGTCATCCCACTTGGTGATTTCACCGGTTTCTTCATCTTTTTCTAGGACTGGAGACTTGAAGATTTGTGACTCACCACTATCACGATCGAGTTTGACAAAGTAGTACCACTCGTCATCCAGACCACCATACTGCTTGCGGTATGCGGAAACCAGAGCTTGCTCAATGGCGTCATAGATGGCGTCCTCGGGGATTTTGCGCTCATTGGCAATTTGCTTAATAGCTGCGGCAAATTCTGTGCGAATGATGTGTTGTTGTGATGTGGTGGACATATTTTTCCTGCTAAATCAGCCTGGCTGACTTGACCCTATTGTACTCCTTTTTACCAGAGATGTGCTAACAAAAAAGGGGCTCAAATCTTCGAGTCCCTTCCGCACAATCTAAAGGCAATTATACAACAAATTGGTTAGCGATGCAATTAAGTGCCAGGATCCTCAACATATGGTTCAAAGACCACTCTAATCCTGTCAGTAATTCTTGAAGCACTAGTGGAATTCATTGCCTTCTCATACTGCCATCCAAAAGCATCTTTAGTAAGTTCTTCATTAAAACATGCCATCGTTGGTCTGAGCGGTCTGATTTTATTACCTGTAACCATAAACAAATACCCAGGAGGAAAAGTGACGCCAAAAAATGTTTTTTTATGTTTAAGTAACGCTGTTTTAACGTTAAATTTTTTGAGTATGAAATCACCATTATCAGCGAACTTGCTTTCACCTTTGCTTATTTCGATTTGTCGTGCTGCTACGTAATTTATCTCAGCATCACTGCACGAACCATCTTTCATGCTTGCGTCAAGGTCAAGATAATACTCGTCATCTTGATTAACTCGATCCGCAAAAAGGTCTTTTAAAATGCTAAATATCAAACCTGCTGGAGAATCAATGGATAGATTGGGCAGTTTGCTGATTTTTTCTTTCGCACTAACTGGGGTTTCGTTACGAAACAAGTTGCTAACAATATCATCTGCACTCTTTCCTATTTGCTCAGAAACTTTTCTTGAAAAATCTGCGTATCCATTGCCATACCTACTATTGTATGAATAAATATCTTCTGACTCAAAAAGCGAAGCCTGCAATCTTTCTGTAAGTTGTAGTCCAACAGAGCTAAAGCTCATCACTATGGTGGCGAATGTGTTTGAGTCAGAAAAATGTGGCTTATTACCGTTTTCTGCCATTTGGTTTTTATCAATTTTAAGACTCGGAGTTACAAAACCGTCTTTAAAATTGAGCGAGAATGTTAAACCATTGTAACTAGTGGCAACATCAATTTTCGTCAATTCAGACTTTATTTGTAAAGCAAGGGCCTCAAAAATCGACTCAACAACTTGATTTTTATCGACAGCTGAAATTAAGATTGCCAACTCAAGTAAACTTTGGTCATTAAAGCTTTCTGTATGTCCAGCAACCTCAAAAGAATCGAGCTCGTTACTCGGAACTTCAGAAAATTCTTTTAACCACAGTGTGTGCGGCGTTGATTGTGCGCGCTCACTTGCTTTATGTAGAAGAGCCTCATCTAACTTGACTCCCAAGTTATTAGTTATGCTTAAGTGAGCACCTTTGGAACTCAACGTTTGAATCACATGCGCGTCAGAATTTGGAATAGGCACGGTCTCTAGATTGGTTTGATCCGATATCCCAAATGCAGCAAGGGTACTCTTATGATCATAAGCGCCCATGATGGAGGTGCGATCTGAAATGTCTCCAAACGATAAATAATTCCCACCTCCGTCTGCTAAAAAATTTTGAATTTTGTGAGCTACCCGCGAAACTACTGAGTCGGCAATATTCCTTTTAATGTCTTTAAGTGTATATTCAATTCTTCTAAGTCTGGCTTCCGCCTTCATGGTTCTAAGTTCTTGTTGTGCCTTAATCAGTGGGTGGGCTTCGTTAAATTCACCTGTCATATTTTTCTGGTCAAGGTTTGTCGTCAAATACTAATTGTCTATCCATTTCTAACTGCCGCAAAGACACTACCATCTCTACCCCTCCACCTCTCTCAACTCCTCCAGCGCCCGTTTCTGCTCGCCCGTGAGTTTTTCCGGCACCTGCACCACTAGGCGCACATACACATCTCCCCGGCCCTTGCCCTGTACATGCTGCACACCTTCGCCGCGCAAGCGGACCATGCTGTGCGATTGTGTGCCAGGACGGACTTTGAGCTTGAGGGATTTGTCGACCATCTCCACTTCCACAGTCCCACCGAGAGCGGCCATGGTGAAGGGAATGTTCTGGTCCACAAATAGGTCGTAGCCGTCGCGCTTGAAGCGGGGGTGGGTCAGGACGTTGAAACTGATGTCAAACTCGTCAAATCTGAGACGCGTGCCGTCATTAGCCCCGGCAGGAACTTTGATAGTGTGTTTCTTGCCTTCAATTTCCACTTCTTTGGTTACACCTCGAACCGCCTCCAGGAATTCAATGGTCATGGAGTACCGGGGACGACGTTTAGCTGCCCGGCCGAAGCCGCCGCCAAAAAAGGACTCAAAAATCTCAAACGGATCATTAAAGTCCATGCCTTCAAACGGGTTTTGCCCGGGTTGGCCGCCGGTGCCATAGCTATAGGTATATTGGCCTTGCTGGAATCCACCAAAAGGACCACCCGCGCCAAACGGACCTCCTCCACCAAAACCACCCTGCGAGGGATCAAAAGCCGCGTGACCATACTGGTCATAGGTTTGACGCTTCTCTGAGTTGGACAAAACCTGATAGGCTTCGTTGATCTCCTTGAACTTGGTTTCTGCCTCGGCCTTTTTATCCTGATTTTTATCAGGATGCCACTCGAGAGCCATCTTGCGATAAGCTGCCTTGACTTCAGCATCAGTCGAACTCTTGCTGACGCCCAAGATTTCGTAGTAGTCGCGTTTGGTAGACATGAGTATCTATCTGACTAGTCGTTGACTACTTCGCCTTCTTCAGCGCTGCTTTTGTCGTCCTTTTTGGAGTCTTTGGTGTCTGTTTTCGCTTCACCATCGGCGCCGTCGGTCGCTCCACTTGCGCTTGCTTTCTCTGCTTGGGCTTTTTGCATGGCCTCGCCGATTTTTTGAGCACTCTCAAAAGTACTCTCCACTGCCTTGTCCAGATCTTCTTTGGTTACGTCATCTTTGGCCACCAGGTCTTGGAGGGCTTTGACGTTTTCCTCAATCTTGGTTTTATCGGCTGCATCAAGCTTATCACCGTACTCTTTGAGTTGCTTTTCTATTTCAAAGGCCACGCTGGTAGCTTTGTTTTTACTCTCCACCAGTTCTTGGCGTTTTTTGTCATCCTCGGCGTACTTTTCGGCATCAGCCTTCATTTTTTCCACTTCTTCCTCAGACAGGTTGGTGGAGTTTTGAATGGTGATCTTCTGCTCTTTGCCCGAAGTTTTATCTTTGGCCGTGACGTGCAAAATGCCATTGGAGTCAATGTCGAAGGTAACTTCTACCTGAGGCACACCGCGCATGGCTGGTGGAATGCCGTCCAGGATAAACCTGCCTAGGGTGCGGTTGTCAGCGGCCATCGGCCTTTCACCTTGCAAAACGTTGATCTCAACTTGGGTTTGATTGTCTGCTGCAGTGGAAAAGACCTGGGATTTGCTGGTAGGGATAGTGGTGTTGCGCTCAATTAGAGCCGTCCTCACCCCGCCCAGTGTTTCCAATCCGAGTGTCAGCGGAGTCACGTCCAGCAACACAATGTCAGACACATCGCCGCCAATCACGCCAGCTTGAATGGCTGCGCCAACGGCTACAACCTCGTCTGGATTGACACCCTTGTGTGGTTTCTTGCCAAAGAACTTCTCAACTTCATCTTGGACCTTGGGCATGCGGGTCATACCACCCACCAAGACCACGTCGGAGATGTCTGAGGGCTTAACCTTGGCATCTTTCATGGCTTTGGCCACCGGCTCAAATGAGCGCTTGACCAAGTCATCAACCAACTCTTCCAACTTGGCCCGAGTCAGGCTCAGGGTCAAGTGCAGAGGCTGGCCATCATCGCCCTGTGTAATAAATGGCTGATTAATTTCACTAACCTGAGAGCTGGACAGCTCGATCTTGGCCTTTTCCGCCGCATCTTTAATGCGCTGGAGTGCCTGAGGGTCTTTGGCCAGGTCTTTGCCGCTTTCTTTCTTAAATTCCGCCACAATCCATTCAATGATGACGCTGTCAAAGTCGTCACCACCCAGGAAGGTATCGCCGTTGGTGGCCTTGACCTCAAATACGCCATCACCAATTTCCAAGATGGAAATATCAAAGGTACCTCCGCCCAGGTCGTAGACAGCGATGGTTTGACTGCCTTTTTTGTCCAGACCGTAGGCTAGGGCGGCAGCGGTGGGTTCATTGACAATCCGCTCAACCACTAGGCCAGCAATTTCGCCAGCTTGTTTGGTAGCTTGGCGCTGGGAGTCGTCGAAGTAGGCAGGAACGGTAATGACGGCGCGCTTGACTGGAGTACCCAGGTAACTTTCGGCGTCAGCCTTGGCTTTGGCCAAGATTTTGGCGGAAATTTCCTGTGGTGTGAAGTCTTTGCCATCAATTTTGACCACGGCCATACCATCTTTACCAGACACCACGTCATAGGACACGTGCTTGATAGCCTCTTTGACAGCCTTCTCGTTGGATTTTCTGCCCATGAACCGTTTGACTGAGTTAATGGTTTTCTTAGAGTTGAGCACCATCTGACGCTTGGCGGTATCACCCACCAAAACCTCGTCACCCTTAAAAGCTACGATTGATGGGAAGGTGTTGCGACCCTCAGCAGTTGGGATGATTTTGGAAACGCCACCCTCCATCACTGCCACAGCCGAGTTGGTAGTGCCCAAATCAATACCGATAATTTTGCCTTGTGCTTGTGTGTCTGCCATATTTTCCTTTGTGTATTAAGGCGCCGCAGGCGCCGCTAATTCATACTAATTGCTACTTAATTACTTAGTCCTAGCACAACTTTGGCGTGCTGAATAACTTCTCCATTCAATGTGTATCCAGGAGTGACCACCTTGATCACCACAACTGGCCCCTCAGCTAGAATTTCGGTGGCTTCCATAGTGTTGACGTCAAATGGCAGGCCGAGGACTTCAATCTCTGCAAGTCCGTTCTGGTCCAATTTTTGCCAGAGTTGTTTGACCACCATGGTCAAACCGGGATCATTCAACTGGGCAGCTGCCAAGCGCAAATGCGAGAGTGGCTCCAACAAGTCGCTCACCAGCTCACGACCAGCCAATTTGATCAGCTTGCTTTTGTCTTCAACTGAGCGTCTGACCACATTCTGATAGTCTGCCAGAGCTCGCTGCTCTCGTTGCTTGGCCAGATTCAACTCACTCTCCAGCTGGTCAATTCGCTGATTCAACAATTCTAGCTCCGCACTCTCCGCTTGCACCGACTCTGGATGGTCAATAGTGGCGTCGGACGAACTAGTGGCAACTTTAATTTTGTGTGCAGCCATACACCCTTTCTATTCCACAATTTCGTGAACAAGTGTTTTCATGTACTTAAGCAGAGGATAAATATATGAATAATCAAATCTGGCGGAGCCGAGTACAGCTACCCGACAGTTGTGCCCATCTATTGAGACAGATGTATGAATCAAGCCCACTGGTTCTAGGTATTTATTACCCATGTCTTGTCCATAGATCACCTGAACGGTGTTTTCACTTTGAGACGCAGAGAATAAGTCCTCTAGCAGTTGCTGTTCTTCAATCAGTTGAAGCACATGCCTCATGACACTAATGTCATAAAATTCTGGCATATTCAGCAAGTTGGCATATCCCGCCGAGTAAATATGCTGGTCATCCATGGTCAAAGCTAGAGAATGAGTTTTTTCTGCCAAAACTTTGGCTATCTGTGACAGGAGCTCATCTTGGTCTGCGCGACTGTTCCAGATTTTTTCTTTGGCTGAAACTTCGTCAGCAACAGTGAGTTCTTTTTCCTTCATTAACTCATTGACATACAACTTCATAGCCAATGGAGTGGGAATTCTACCGGCGCTAGAATGGCTTTTTTTAATGTAGCCCTGCCGCTGTAGGTAGACCATTTCGTTACGAATAGTAGCCGGGGAGACACCGATATTGAATTTTTTGTCAATTGTTTCGCTGCCCACTGGCTCGGCTGTATCGATGAATTCTTCGATAATAGCGCGCAAAATTTGGACTTGGCGAGCAGTTAAATCAATCATATTGGCTGTGACCTGCAGGCTAATTATGTGCCGAATCAGGCCACTGCTAGCAATCATAGCGAATGATTGCTAAGGTGTCAAGCACTCGTAAAGAGTGTTCACAGTTTGATATACTGTGCCAATGTTTCTTGGAGAGCGTAGTGGCATCAGCACACCTCAAGCAAACCTACCGCGGTTGTCGTCAGACCTTTTGGGTGCGTTTCCAGAAAGAAGGGCTGCTGAACTGTTAATTCATCAGCTGACTCAACTAGGCATGGGCATAGAGCTACTGACACTTTTTACTCATCTTCCACTGAGAAATCAACTTGAACTGTCACACCTAAACAGTATCCCTATCGCTGGTCTTCACGGTGCACCCGGGCACCCAGAGACAGTGGTACCGCTGCTAACAGCACAGACTACTTCAGAAAGACTGGAACACTTAAAGGCGCTAGCCTTTAGCGCGCTGTTCACGCCAATTCATCATTTACCAGATCAAGCGCAGGAGACAAATGCGCACTACTGTTTAATACACGAAAACGTCGTAGCCCAATCTGGTGGTAGGATTGGACTCAAGTTGGCATCCTCATTGAAAAATTCTACGCCCTTTACCCCACTTTTCTTGGAAAATATCCCGCTGCCTAACTCTCTGGCTCGAACGTTTGCCAAAGCCACCGCGCTTCAAGCATATGGTAACTGCGGGGTTGCGATTGATCTAGTCCATCTGCTGGTGGAACAAATTACACCACCGAACTTCGTCCATGGCAAACACGACTATCGTGACTTGCTGACTAAAAAAAAATTCAGCCAAGCCTGGGAACAATTAATTTCTACCATCTGCGCGGCTCTCCAAAATCATCCTGATATACCCTTTTTGCTGCACATTCCCATTGGTGATAACTACGATTCTTTGCCACTTTCCCTATTGCACTTTAGACACTGGAAAGAGCTTCGGGATCGACTAAACAGGTTTGGTCACCGTTATTTTGGTGCTACATACGAGTGTCAACTGACACAAGTTATGGGTGGTTTACAACAAAATAGCGTAGATTACGCTCGCGCTCACTTTACCCGTCAAATTGAGCGCATAGACAAGGCAATCGGCATACTCACACCTACCTCACCAGAAATACCCAGCGCGGCCTTTGACTGAGCACTTTTCCCTCTGGCACAGGCTCCAGCGCCATGCTACGCTGAATTTAGATGTTTTCATCACGTCGCACCACCGTTTTCAAGCAGCGCAGTCAGCGTACTAAACTGATTGTCCAGGGAGTAATTTTCCTTGGCATGATCATTGTTACGTTGGTAGGAGTTTGGCAACTACCAGTTGTGCGTCAATTTTTTGGGAGAGCCAGCGCTGAGCCAGCCAATATTCAGGTTGATGTGCAGGCTGTGATCGGACCAATGCCGCGCCCGTGGCGCAACTTAGCCCAAGGTGGTGAGGATTCCAACTGGCGCTTGGAGCCGCTCGCCGGTCAGGTCAAGCTGCTTAAACCAGAATACATCAGGATTGATCACGTTTATGATTTTTACGAAATTGTCCAAGGTGGCCCTGGCAACTTAAGTTTTAACTTTTCCAAACTGGACCCCATCCTGACAGACATCCTCGCCACCGGCGCCAAACCATATATTGCTCTGTCGTACATGCCAACCGCTATTTCTAGCGGCGACATTGTAGCTACGCCACGCAGTTATGCCGATTGGCAGCTGACAGTCCAAAAAACTATTGAACACATTAGCGGTACCCGCAAAATCAGTGATGTTTACTACGAAGTTTGGAATGAGCCTGACCTATTTGGTGGATGGAAATACTATGGTGCCAAAAATTACCTAGATTTATATGGCGCCGCGGCACGCGGCGCGGCTGGCGCTCGCAACGTACAACCGTTTAAAATTGGTGGACCGGCAACTACTGCTCTCTACAAAAATTGGTTTGATGCATTGGCCAAATATGCAATTGCCAATAACTTGCGCTTCGACTTTTTTAGCTACCACCGCTATAACCTCAATGTTGAACAGTTCAAAAAAGATATGACCGAGGCAAGAACCTGGTTGCAAGCCTACCCCCAACTAGAGCCCACGCTGGAAATACATCTGACTGAGTGGGGTCACGACTCCAATAACCATCCGGGATATGACTCCAACTTTGGCGCAGCGCACACTGTGGCGGGCGCTATTGAAATGGTGGGCGTGATTGACCGCGCCTTTGCATTTGAAATTCAAGATGGAAAAGACGGAGAAGGCAAACCTTTTTGGGGCAGGTGGGGCTTGTTCACACACAAGGATGTGGGAGCCCAGCCCAAACCGAGATATCGCGCGCTGCAGATGCTGGATAGCATCGGCAATCAGCGACTTCAACTCCTAGGCAAAGGTGGATTTGTCAAAGCACTGGCTGCCAGGACCGATACCGAATCAGTTCAAGTTGTGCTAAGTAACTATGACGCTGACGGCCGGCATGTGGAAACTGTGCCAGTTACTTTCACCAGTATTACTCCGGGCACGTACTCCATTACTACCACTATGTTGGGCGGACAGAAACGATCCGCCACCGTGGCCACCACTGAGGCTATCCTACGCACTTTTGTACCCATGCCAGCTAATAGCGTGGGCATGATGGAGTTGGTGAAGCGATAACCGATTTCAAGTGTGTGCCGCCACAAATTCCAGCAGCTCTTTTTTAAACCGAACTTTGCCAAATGTGTGTGCGTGCTCATGAATAGCTTGAGGGTTAAACTGCCCAGATTTGGTCCGTGCAAATTTGGTGATGGCCTCTGCTAACCCCGCCACTGTCAGCTTGTCAAAAAACACACCTGTCTTGCCCTCAATCACGGACTCAATGTATCCTCCGCCGCGATAAGCAATCACCGGCGTACCCGTCATCATGGCTTCAACCGGGGTGATGCCAAAGTCTTCATCTTCTGCGAGCGCCAGAAAGGCGCGAGCATGACTGTAGAGCTCGACTAATTTTTCATCAGGCACGTAACCCAAAAAT
>CAZSHY010000019.1:0-18767 GCA_964607125.1 uncultured Pseudomonadales bacterium
GCGGCACCAGTGATCATGTTTTTGATGTAGTCAGCGTGACCTGGAGCGTCAATATGTGCATAGTGGCGTTTTTCGGTGACATACTCGACGTGCGAGATGTTGATGGTGACGCCACGAGCGGCTTCTTCTGGAGCGTTGTCAATGTCACCGTATCCCATCGCTTTATTGATGGGGTTGGGGAACTTGGCTGCCAGGGTGGTGGTGATAGCTGCGGTAAGAGTGGTCTTACCGTGATCGACGTGACCAATGGTACCAATGTTGACGTGAACCTTGTCACGAACGAATTTTTGTGGATCTGCCATATGTCTCCTTATGGTTTATGTACTAATGTATTTACTTACTTACCCGGTCCTGGATGATCTTTTCCGCAATATTTGAGGGAACTGGATCGTAGTGACTCATAAGCATAACTGAGGTAGCTCTACCTTTTGTCATGCTCCGCAAAATTGTAACATAGCCTTGCATCTCAGCCAAGGGGGCAAGTGCCTTAATGATGACCACGCTACCACGTTGGTTGGTGCCTTGAATTTGGGCACGGCGTGAGCTCAGGTCACCAATGACATCGCCCATGTATTCCTCTGGTGTAGTGACTTCAATCTTCATAATTGGTTCAAGCAAAACCATACCCGCGCCCTTGACGGCTTCACGCAGAGCAAGTGAGCCTGCCATTTTGAAAGACAGTTCGCTTGAGTCAACATCATGATATGAACCATCATAAAGAGTGGCTTTAACGTCACTCATTGGGTAGTGGGCTAGGAAACCACGCTCGAGAGATTCCTTGATACCTTTATTGACCGGCTCAATATACTCACGAGGAATGGTACCACCGGTAATTTCGTTGACAAACTCGTAACCAGTGCCTCGGTCCATGGGCTCAATCCTGATCAAAGCATGACCATATTGTCCCCGACCACCAGTTTGTTTGATGTATTTACCTTCACCTTGGGCGGCTTTGGTAATGGTTTCTTTGTAGGCCACCTGAGGTGCGCCCACATTTGCCTCCACTTTAAACTCGCGCTTCATGCGGTCAACCAGAATTTCTAGGTGCAACTCGCCCATTCCAGCGATGATGGTCTGTCCGGTCTCTGGGTTGGACTTGATATTGAAAGTAGGATCTTCTTCACTGAGTTTGGCCAAGGCCATACCCATTTTTTCTTGGTCAGACTTGGTTTTGGGCTCGATTGCCAAAGAAATGACTGGTTCAGCGAAGGTAATGCCTTCGAGAATGATCGGGAAAGCATCGTCGCAAAGTGTGTGGCCAGTCTTGGTACTCTTGAGTCCCACGATTGCCACGATTTCACCGGCGCGAGCTTCTTCAATCTCTTCACGCTGATTGGCGTGCATGAGCAGCAAACGACCGACGCGCTCTTTCTCGCGGGTGTTAGCGTTATACAGGTAGGTGCCAGACTTGAGAGTGCCTGAGTAAACGCGGCAGTAGGTCAACTTGCCCACGTGTGGGTCAGTCTGAATTTTGAAAGCCAGAATACTCAATTTCTCATCAGGCACGAGTTGGCGAACCTCCTCTTCCTTAGTTGTGGGGTTAGTACCGGTGATGTGGTCAATGTCCACGGGCGATGGCAAGTACTCGACGACTGCGTCGAGCAGAGGCTGGACACCAGTGTTTTTAAGCGATGATCCGCAGTAGACTGGCACCAACTTGTATCCAATCACAGCTTTACGCAAAGCAGCCTTGAGCTCATTGAGCCCCAGCTCCTCTTCGGCGAAGAATTTTTCTAGGAGAGCATCATCGGTTTCGGCAATCTGCTCAACCAATTGGCGGCGAGCAATTTCGACCTGTTCCTTGTATTCTTCAGGCACTTCACGAATTTCGGGCTCGGTTTCTTCGGCACTGTCTTTCCAGAAGAGCGCTTGTCTGTCTAGGAGAGAAATTTCACCTCGGAAGTTGTTTTCAGCGCCCATGGGGAAAACCATGACCGCGGGAGTCACGCCAAACTTGATGCGGATGTCTTCAACTGTCGCGTTAAAGTCAGCGCCCAACTTGTCCATTTTGTTAATGAAACAGATACGAGGCACATTGTACTTGTCTGCCTGACGCCAAACGGTTTCGGACTGTGACTGGACACCCTCTGAGGCATCGAGCACGGTAATACCACCATCAAGGACACGTAAACTGCGCTCTACCTCGGCGGTAAAGTCAACGTGGCCCGGAGTGTCGATGATGTTAAAGCGGTAGTTGGCTTTGGTCAAATGTGCGTCGAAGTAGGGAGTCCAGAAAGTGGTGGTGGCAGCGGACACGATAGTAATACCCCGCTCCTGCTCTTGCTCCATCCAGTCCATGGTTGCAGCACCCTCGTGGACTTCACCAATTTTGTAGGTGCGACCAGTGTAGTAGAGAATGCGCTCGGTGGTAGTAGTCTTGCCAGCGTCAATGTGGGCAATAATACCAATGTTACGAATTCGCTCCAATGGAATCTTATTGCGGTCTGATTGTTTGACGGTTGGTTGTGGCATAGAGTTTTATACTTATTTAGTAGTATTGGCTACAACTTTATACATGCTACCAGTGCAAGCAGAAAATAGGCACGGTTGCATTTCGACAGCCTTGTTTTTCACTAGAAAAACATTGAGGAGAATGGCAGTCGTTCCTATTTTACTGTAAGCCCTACCACCTAAAATGTGCAAACGCCTTGTTAGCATCGGCCATACGGTGTGAGGTTTCTTTACGTTGCATGGAGCCACCTTGGTTGTTCAAAGCGTCTACCATTTCAGCGAAAAGCTTGTCGGCAAAGGTGTGGAATTCTTTGTTGGGCCGCTTGTTGGCTTCTTGAACCAGCCAGCGGAGTGACAGAGAGAACCCTCGGCGGGGACGCACTGGCATAGGCACCTGGTAAGCAGCGCCACCCACACGACGGGAGCGGACTTCCATCTGCGGGGTAACGGCATCAATTACATCTTCAAAAGCGAGAACGGCATCTTTTTTGGCGTAATCGGCAAGTCTGGCGAGTGCATCGTAAACTTGTTTTTGAGCCACGGTGCGCTTGCCATCCAACATCACATAGTTGATGAGCTTGGCAATTTTGGTCGAGCCGTACTTGGTATCTGGTTTAGTGTCACGAATGACAGTTTTGTTTGTTCGCATTCTCAGCTTTCTGTAATCTTCTGGTGTTAAGCGCGCTTGACACCATACTTACTGCGACTGGTTTTGCGGTCTGCAACGCCAGCCGTGTCATACTTGCCCCTAACGATGTGATACTTCACACCGGGAAGGTCTTTTACTCTACCGCCCCGAACCAAGACAATGCTGTGTTCGGCTAGATTGTGGCCCTCGCCCATGATGTAGGCGGTGACTTCAATCTTATTGGAGAGACGAACACGAGCGACCTTACGCAGAGCCGAGTTAGGCTTCTTGGGGGTCATGGTCTTGACGACGGTACACACACCACGCTTCTGTGGATTGGTGGACTTGATCATCTGGCCGGTATTTGAGTTAAAGCTCCGACGTAGAGCAGTAGCCTTAATGCGCTTTGGCTTGCGGCTGCGACCCTTACGAATGAGCTGATTTATTGTCGGCATACTTGTGCTTCTTTATGTTTGATTTACTACGTCAATCACGGGTTGAGAGGTGTATTGTACCACACGTCAGCCTGCAACTGTATTAGACTTATCGCGTATTTCGTGACAAGTCTATTGGTTTTTACAACCGTGGCTCCCACTTAGGCCTCGATCAAAGCGCGCTCAATACTGGTAGGAATTAACCGACCAATAATCACGTTCTCTTTCAGACCGACCAGTTCGTCAATGGCACCGGCGGCGGCAGCGTTGGTCAACACGTTTTGAGTGTGTTGGAACGATGCAGCTGAGAGCCATGAGCTGGTAAAGAGTGAAGACCGAGTGATGCCGAGGAAGAGTACCTTGGCTGTGGCAGGTTCACCACCTGCGGCCATGGCTTCTTCATTGGCCTCAATAAACTTGGCCTTCTCTACTACCTCACCGGTCAGGAACTCGGTGTCGCCAGAGGATTCTATCTGGAGCTTGTCACTCATCTTGCGCACGATAACTTCAAAGTGCTTATCGTGGATTGGAATACCCTGCGACTCATATACGCGCTGGACTTCGTCGACCACGAAGAGTTGAGTTGGTCTCAGACCTCTGACCTGCATCAGCTCTTTGATATTGATTGAGCCACCAGTCAGTTGTTGACCGACGTGAACCAGATCTCCGGTTTCGACTAGGATAGGAGTCTTGGTTGTGAGCGTGTACTCCACGTCCTCAGCTGTCGAGCCGGCTGCTTTGATGGAGATGGTTTTTTCACCATCATTTTCGCTCAAAGTGACTTTACCAGCTACTTCAGCAATCAAAGCTTGAGACTTGGGGTTGCGGGCTTCAAGCAGCTCTTCCACACGTGGCAAGCCCTGGGTCACGTCGAGTCCGACGATACCACCTGAGTGCTTAACACGCATAGTTAGCTGTGTACCAGGCTCACCAATGGATTGAGCAGCCACTACGCCAACTGGAACGCCAATTTGGACAATGTCTCGAGTTGAGAAATCCCAACCGTAACACTTGGCACACATACCAGCTGGGGCTTCACAGGTGAGAGGTGAGTAGGTTTTAACCATCTCCACACCTTCTTTGACTGCTTCAATTGAAAGCTCGCTGGTCATCAACTCGCCCTTCTTGGCCAAAGTTTTGCGACCAATCTTGAGGTCCTCGGCTAGGACACGACCTACCAACCGGAGTTGGAATGAGTCTGCTCTACCACCAGCGGTGATCTCGATGTGGTCTTCTGTTCCACAGTCCTCCATGCGGATGATGACATCATGAGAGACGTCAACCAAACGCCGAGTGAGGTAACCGGCATCGGCTGTTTTGATAGCCGAGTCAGTCAGACCCTTACGTGAACCGCGAGCAGAAGTTACATACTCGAAAATGGACAAGCCCTCTCTAAAGTTGGACTTGGTCGGCATTTCCACGATGTTTCCTAGCGGGTCAACAACTAGACCACGCATGGCAGCCAGCTGTTTAACCTGATCTTTGGAAGCACGAGTACCACCTGAGTTGATGATGACCTTGACTGCATTCTTGTCTGCATAAGATGCCCAGGTTTGGTTGGCCACAGTTTCTGTGGTTTCCATCCAGACGTCGAATGAGAGTCGTTTGCGCTCTTCCTCAGAAATGAAACCGTTCTGATATTGATCTTGAATGGCCTCAACTCTGCGATTGGCGCCTTCAATAATCTCAGCTTTTTCTGGAATCATTTCACAGTCACTGACTGAGACGGACAGGCCGGAGCGTGTAGCTGCAGCGAAGCCCAAGTTCTTAATGGCGTCAATCAGCTCACCGATGCGGATGTTGTCTTCAGTGGCGATGGCTTTGGTCACGATTTCTTTAATCTTCTTGGCAGTGACCGGCTCATTGATGAACTGCAAATGAAGTGGCAGCAGATCATTGAACTCGAGTCTACCAACAGTAGTCTTGACCAATTCGACCGAACCCTTCATGTCCAAACGAACAGTGATGGCTTGGCGCAGGCCAATCTTTTCAGCCTGGAATGCGTGGTAAGCCTCATCTTTGTTGGCAAAAATGGTACTGGCTGGAGCAAGCGCAGGGTCAAGATCGGTGTGATAGTAGACACCCATGGCCATCTCCTTATTGGGGACAGTAATAGGCTCACCGTTGGCTGGCTTGAGCAAGTTATGGGTACTCATCATCAAGGTCTTGGCTTCTTCTTGAGCTTCGTTGGTCAGAGGGATATGGACAGCCATCTGGTCACCGTCGAAGTCAGCGTTGTAACCGGCACACACACAAGGGTGGAGACGGATGGCGTTGCCTTCAATTAGGATGGGGAAGAAAGCTTGGATACCCAACTTGTGCAGGGTGGGAGCACGGTTCAACAACACTGGGTGCTGGTGAGTAACTTGCTCGAGCACGTCATACACAACTGGCTCGCGGCGATCAATTAAGTGACGGGCACTCTTGACGTTGGGGGCCATTCCCTGAGTAATCAGTTCGCGCAATACGTACGGCTTGAACATTTCCAGAGCCATATCCTTGGGCAAACCACATTCGTTGAGCTTGAGTTCAGGACCAACCACGATCACACTTCTACCAGAGTAGTCAACACGCTTACCCAGCAAGTTCTGGCGGAAACGACCCTGCTTACCCTTGAGCATCTCTGAGAGAGACTTAAGAGGTCTGCGGACGGTCCGACGTCTGGATTGGCGAGCACCACTGCTGTCGATGAGCGAGTCAACTGCTTCTTGAAGCATTCGCTTTTCGTTACGCAAAATAATCTCTGGTGCACCCAACTCAATCAGATGCTTGAGACGGTTGTTGCGGTTGATCACGCGGCGATACAGGTCATTGAGGTCTGAGGTGGCAAAGCGACCGCCTGAGAGCTGGACCATAGGTCGGAGGTCCGGAGGCAGAACTGGCAGAACACTCAAGAACATCCACTCTGATTTGATCCGAGCTTGCTTGAGACCCTCGACCACCTTGAGACGCTTGACAGCCTTCTTTTTGGTGCCTTTGGATGTTTCCATCTCTTCGCGGAGGGACTCGACCATCTTGTCGAGATCGAGTTCTTGAACGACTTCCAGCAGTGACTCAGCGCCCATACCCACTCTCAGGTGAGAAGCGGCGTTGTAATCATCAAGCTTGAGGTACTCGTCTTCAGAAATAATTGAGCCCTTGTCCAACTTCTTGGCCAAAGCGATGACAGTCTTGTAGATTTCATCCATCTGGACCAATTGGTTCTCGAGTTGCTCCTTCAGACTGCGGAGTTTGTTCTTGGCCTTAAGCTCTAGCTCGGTAAGCTTGAGTTGGAGTGTTTCCTTGTTCTCAACTTTATCGCGCAAGTTTTGTTGATCTTGGACCAAGTTAGTTTTAACAGTCTCCATGTCTTGGCGGATCTGTTCCTTGAGGGCATCCTTGGCGGCTTCCTGATCAACCACTAGTTGGTCAAGTACGCGACGCTTCTCATCCTTTTCAACTTCAAGCACGAGGTACTTGGAGAAGTAAATGATGGAGTTCAAGTTGCGTGGAGAAATGCCTAGCAGTGTTGACAGCTTGGAAGGAGCGCCCTTGAAGTACCAGATGTGAGCAACTGGAGCAGCTAGGGTGATATGACCCATGCGTTCGCGACGAACTTTGGACTGAGTCACCTCAACGCCACATTTGTCACAGATGATGCCCTTATACCGGATGCGCTTGTACTTACCACAGTAACATTCGTAGTCTTTGATGGGGCCAAAGATCTTTTCATCAAACAGACCGTCTTTTTCTGCCTTGAGTGAACGGTAGTTGATGGTCTCTGGTTTTCTGACCTCACCGTGCGACCAAGACTTAATGATGTCTGGCGATGCGATGCTAATTTGGAGTGCTGAGAAGTCGATGATGTTTTTCATAAGAGGTTTCCTTGAATGGCTAGTTTATGCTTCCTGTGTGAGGTCTTCATCCTCCATCTTGGCTAACTCTTCCAATTCTGGTTCGTCTGACTCATCGAGATCTGCAACCAGATCAAGATCGGCATCTGCATCATCGTCAGCCGTATCGTCGGCAGCGAGAGCAGTGGCGGGATCAGCGGGGTCCGAGGGATCGCTGATAGTCATACCGGAATCATCTTGTGCGGCGTCATCGACCAAAAGTGCGTCGTCTGCGGGTACGTTCAAGAGTGGATCAACCACTGGCACCTCGACAACATCAACCACCTGGGGTTCGTGGGGAATAACGTCCACTCCCAGTGAGTTGAGCTCTCTCATCAATACGCGGAATGACTCAGGAACTGTGGGAGCTGGAATTTCCTCGCCCTTAACTATGGCTTCGAATGCCTTAGCTCTACCCATGACGTCATCAGACTTGATGGTCAACATTTCCTGAAGCGTGTGAGCAGCACGGTGAGCTTCCAGTGCCCAAACTTCCATTTCTCCCAAACGCTGTCCACCCATCTGAGCTTTTCCACCCAGAGGTTGCTGCGTGACTAAGGAGTATGGTCCGGTTGAACGAGCGTGCATTTTGTCCTCAACCATGTGAGAGAGCTTGAGAATGTAGCCCACGCCCACAGTTGTATCTTCCTTGAAAGGCTCACCTGTGCGACCGTCAATCAAGCGGGCTTTACCCGAAACTGGCAAACCAGCTCGCTCGAGTTCATCCCAGATCTTACTTTCATTGAAGGTCTCAAATGCTGGCACAGCAACGGTGTAACCGAGTTTGGCAGCTGCCCAACCCACGTGCGCCTCAAGAAGCTGGCCCATGTTCATACGAGCCAATACGGAGAGTGGCGAAATGATAATATCGACAGCAGTTCCATCTTCTAGGTGAGGCATGTCGGCAATAGGCACGATCTTGGAGATAACGCCCTTGTTACCGTGACGTCCAGCCAATTTGTCACCGACGGTGATTTTGCGCATCTGAGCCACTTTAACAGTGACTTCTTTGAGTGTGCCTGGATCTAGCTCATCGCCTTCCTCGGCGTCGAGCATTTGCACATCAATCACTACGCCTTCCTCACCATGAGGCAAGCGCAGGGAGGTGTCTCTAACTTCACGAGACTTCTCACCGAAGATGGCGCGGAGCAATCTTTCTTCTGGAGTTAGCTCGGTCTCACCCTTGGGGGCAATTTTGCCAACTAGGATGTCGCCAGCAGTTACGACACTGCCCACCCGAATAATACCGTCTGGACCAAGGTTGCTCAGGTAGACATCGGAGACATTAGGAATATCGTTGGTCAACTCCTCTGGACCGAGCTTGGTATCCATCACCCGTGACTTGTGCTCGTTAATTTGAATCGAGGTAAGCGAATCGTCTTTAACCAAGCGGTCAGAAATGACGATAGCGTCCTCATATCCCAAGCCTTCAAAGGAGGTGTAGGCAATCACCAAGTTGGTGCCCAGTGAGAGTTCGCCTTGATCAGCGGCTGGTCCATCAATAATAACGTCGCCCTTCTTAACTTTTTGTCCTGCACTCACAATTGGACTCTGTGAGTAGCAAGTACTTTGAGAGGTGCGAACAAATTTGTGAACGTGATAGATTTCTTTTTTACCGTCAATTTCCGAGACGTCACTTTCAGCAGCATCTCCAGCTTTGTCCAGCTGTTTGATGGCAGCATCGCTGAGTGTGATTTCGACTCGTTGACCGTCAACATAGCTGACCACGCCATCATGTTGAGCGCGGACAGTTCTGCCCATAGCTGTGGCCACAGCCTCTTCCATACCAGTACCCACGATTGGGGCCTGAGGACGGATCAGGGGCACTGCCTGACACTGCATATGGGTACCCATGAGTGCGCGGTTAGCTTCATCATGAGCAATGAAGGGGATTAGTGAGGCTGATGTACCAATCACTTGGCGTGGAACCACGTCAATGTACTGAACCTCTGCGACTGGTCCTTCAATAAACTTATTCATGAACCGAATAGGCACCCACTCATCATTGATCACGCCGTTAGCGGCCACATCAATACTGGCATGAGTGATTTTGTACTCTTCTTCTTCATCGGCGGAGAGATAAATAATTTCATCTGAAACCACCATGTTGTCGCCAACTTTGGTGACTGGGCGATAGGGCGCTTCCAAGAAGCCAAACTTGTTGACTCGAGCGTATAGAGACAAATAAGTGACCAAACCAATGTTCGGGCCTTCGGGTGAACGGACCGGGTCAATTCTGGAGTATTGGGAAGCGTTGATGTCACGCATCGAGAACGAAGCGCGCTCGCGGGTGACGCCACCAGTGCCCATGACTGACAGACGGCGTAAGTTGTCCACTTCGGACAACGGGTTGGTCTGGTCAAGAATGGTGGATAGGCGATTACGGCGGAAAAATTCTGAAATTGTTGCGATAAGTGGTCGAGCATTGACCAAAGCGGCGGGAGAAAGAGGCTCATCTGTCTTGGTGAGCGACATTTTCTCGCGAATCGAGCGCTCAAGGCGAATCAAACCAATGCGGAAGGCTGCATCTTTGACCAGTTCGCCAATTTGGCGCACACGGCGGTTGCTCAGATGGTCAATATCATCAGTCTTACCCTGACCATTTTGGAGCTTGATCAAATATTTGACTGAAGCTAGCACGTCACTCGGGGTGAGGACAGTGGTGTCTTCGGCTTCGGCAACCTTGAGGCGGCGGTTGAGCTTGTAGCGGCCCACCTGACCCAAGTCGTAGCGTTTAGAATCAAAGAAGAGTTGCTTGAGGTATTCTTGAGCAGTGTCTAGGACCGCTGGCTCACCAGGGCGCATTTTTTCGTAGATTTCAATCAATGCTTCGTCGCGGTTAGCGGTCATGTCTTTTTCGAGAGTGTTTTTGAGCAAGCTGAATTCATCCATCTTGAGCTCTTCACTGAATGCGGCCATGAGGTCGTCATTGGTACTGAAACCCATTGCGCGTAGAAGTGTGGTTACAGGCAGTTTGCGACGTCGGTCAATTTTGACAGTAATAATATCTCGGCGACCAACACCAATTTCAAGCCATGAACCGCGCTTGGGGCGAAGTTCGGCCTTATAAAGTTCGCGGCCAGTGCCAGAATCAACATCACCGCTGAAAAATACGCCTGGAGAACGAACGAGCTGAGTCACAACTGCCCGCTCAATACCGTTGATCACGAAGGTACCAATGGGGGTCATCCGGGGCAGATCGCCCATAAAAACTTCTTGAGTGGATTCTTCACCAGTTCGCTTGTTGAGCAACTTAGCTTCAACGTAAAGCGGCATGTCATATGTCACACCTTTGAGCTTTGCCTGAGAAACGCTGTATTTGGCTTTTCCAAACCTGTATTCACCAAACCAAAGGGCCCAGTTTTTGCCAGTGTAGTCTTCAATGCCCTTGTCACCATTGAGAGCGTCTAAGGATCGGCGAATGCCGGTGTCCAAAAAGCTTTGGTAGGAAACTAGCTGAAGTTTAACTAAATCTAGCTCTGGGAGCAGTGCGCGCTCTTTTCCCCAATTTTGGCGTGATGATTGTGACATGGACACTCCTTTTATTGCGTACGCTCGTACCGACTAGAGTCTGTTCGGAAAGTCCCTTTCGTTATGAAAGGCTGTAGGTTTGAACAAAAAAGCATTTATTTCTGACGAAGTAGTAGCTTTTGCTACTTCGAGGAAGAAAAAATGTCTTTTTTGTCAAACTCTACTGACTTGCAGTAGAATGCGACTTTTCGAACTGACTCTTATAATGCGAAGCAAAACAGTGCAGACAACTCCTGTTAGTACATGACCACCAAAAAAGAGGAGACTGCCAATAGGCATCTCCTGTATCTGGTTATGATCTTGAACTAACGGTAGAGATTTGAGTACTCAAAAAAGTTGCCCCGCTGCTGTACTTTTCTCTTTATATGAGGAAGTGATTGTACCACCACTCAAAAGCTAGCGCAAGTATTGGTTTACATTAGCATTGTGCTGTTCAACAGTCTGGGCATAGTACATGGTACCATCGGGCGCATGAATGTAAAATAGGTCATTTACCTCGAGTGGCATAACTGTAGCTTTAATGGCATCTATCCCAGGATTAGCTATAGGCGCGGGAGGCAACCCGGGATTGAGATAAGTATTGTAGGCAGAAACTAACGACTTATCTGCAGCCAGCGGTGTACTCCACCAATCCTTCTCCGCTTTGTTATAACCCTTGACGTACTGAAGTGTGGCATCAACCTGTAGAGCCATGTTCAAATCAATCCTATTCCATAATATACCTGCAACATGCCTCATCTGCTCATAGGTGCGTGCTTCTCGTTGCACCAGGGATGCCATAACTAGAATTTCTGACAGCGAGCGGTTTGTTTTTGTTTGATACGCCGAAATCTCTGCTGCCAGTCCCTGAGTAACCTTAGCTTCAAAAGTTCGTTCTAGCAACTGAACCATACTCGCGGCCGTAATCTCCTGAGGAATTAAATAGGTATCTGGGAAAAGCTTGCCTTCCAAACCCTCAGATTCTGCCAAAAATTCAGAGGCATTGAACTCACCCAATTCCTGGCCAGCTAAGTATTCAGCTATTTCTTCTCTGCGCCAACCCTCAAGTATTGTCACCCAAGTATCTTCAGTACCCTGAGTCAGAGTGGTGGCCAGCTGTTGCGGAGTCATGGATGGGGAGACTTTAAAACCGCCTGCCTGAAGTTTTTGATCCAAACCCAATTGCTTAACGGCCAATCGAAATACCAGCGGGTGCCGCACCAAGCCTTCGTCTGCAAGTCGTTGGCCAATCTGAGCCACAGGTTGACCCCTGGGCACTACAAACGAAATTGTATCTGTTGCAGCCGCATCTACAGGCGCGAACATGTAGCCCAAGCCAACGATGAAAATAAGTGCGGCAGCGGCTAAACATGCAAAAAAAATCACAAATTTAGCCTTCATACGGCACCTCCTTAGAAACAATGTCCGGGCTATCAAGACTATTTGCAGGCTGCACTTCTACGACCTCTGCGTTTGGAGCTTGGGAGGCATCGCTCAAGTCTGGATCAACCGCTTGAGAAATTTGGGCCGTCAATCGCTGCTGTGCGCTGGAAACTGCAGTTTCAGGCACCGGCTGTTGTTCCAGAGGCACTCCGGGCTGCAGTTGAGTCGGATCAGGCGTGAATGTAGTCACGGCTTTGGTTTTTTCTTCTGATATTACCGTGTCTAGGGTGGTTAAAATGTCGGCAAATGAAACTGAGCCAGACATCTTGTTAACCAGGTTGCCATACACCCCCAACCTGCCATCGCCTTCAGCCAAGTTTTTATAATCCAGTTCCACCTGAAGGTAGAGTTCCGCGTTTAGTTGATTGAGAAACTCTCTGGCTGGATCATCCTTGAACTCCTCAGAGTATGCTCTGACCAGCTGCTTGCCAAACTCACCATAAGCTGTAAATGCCTGGGAAACCGCGGCAAAACTCTCAAGTTTTCCCCTCAACTTATCGAGAACACTACCGGGAATGCCTGTGGAAATGCTGGCAGATAGGTAGTCGCTACTAGCGGCTTTTAACTCCGCTAAGACTGAACTTCTAAACAGGGCGAGATCAGAAAATGCTTGCACTAAAGCTATTTCTGCCATAGTTCGAACATTTGTCCTGCGTTCTTTATCCCCTGTCTCACCTGATTCATTGGCTCGGTCTGCCTGTTTTTTTTCGAGAAGTGTTTGACGTTCATCAGTGGATAAGGCAGGCTTGCCCTCATCGGTTTGAAGACATTCTGGGGCATTCTGTTGATTAAAAAACAAAAAAGATTGCCGCTCACTTGACCTCAACACCCCGGCTGCTTCGGCGGTTTGCCAGTAGGTTTCTGTTTTAGTTAATATGCCATCAAGAGCGGTGTCAACATCGACAACGTTTGGTTCAGACTCGGGGGAGTCTAGTCTAGGCTCAGCTTCAAATCCATTGTCCTGCAATTCTGGGTCAAGCGCATCGGGGGTAGGAGTTGATGAAGTGGTGTAACCAGCATTGTACATATGCCAAAGTCTAGCACATACTCAAGTGCTCGTGTATAGTGTTGTATATGAATCCACTCTTTCGCAGTCTTGCAACCGCTACGTCCAAACTGGTAGGCTCATCCAAAGCCTTTGTAATGGCTTTGTTGTTAATATTGATTTGGGGTGCTACTGGCCCAGTCTTCGGTTTTAGTGATACCTGGCAGTTGGTTATCAATACCTTCACCACTATTACTACCTTTCTGATTGTGATTCTCATTCAGAACACGCAGAATCGGGACACCAAAGCAATTCACCTCAAGTTAGATGAGTTAGTCCGGGCAGTCAAAGGCGCCAGCTTAAGCTATCTTGATAGTGAAAACATGTCGGAAGAGGAGCTCGAGCTGTTGCAGCAGAGATTCCACACCCTTCATAAGCGATATTTACGGGCGCTGGAGCAAAAGAAGGTACGCAAACGGAACATGAAAAAAGTCACTGCCGACTAATAATTAGACTCCCTCATCCAACCAATTCTGCAAAATTTCTGCGGCTGCATAGTGATCAATTGCGCCCTGCCGCTTTTTGAGCGGTTGGAATCTCAATTTTTCCTCCACCGCGTGAGAGGTCAGGGTTTCATCGGCTGTGACAATGGGTAGAGAAATTTGTTTAGCCAGCTCCACTATGAACGCGCGAGTTTTTTCCGCCATTTCCGCCTCAGAGATTCCCACTACCACCAGTTCCACCCGCTCGCGCTGGCACAATTCCGCTAAGCGGAATAGCGCTCGCTCGTCATTGGGAACTACCTCAAGTGGTTCAGCTAAGGAACCATAGCTAACAGCCACACCGATTCGTACCGTGCCGTAGTCTATAGCCAAGGTCTTGGTGCGGGAGCGATCTATACTCATGTCCGATATTGTACTACTCGTGGTCACTGTTCTCCGCCCTCAACCAGCTGAGCGGTGACTACACCGCGACGAAGGTAAGTGCCCTCTGGCGTGCAAGTTACCAGCTTCAAACGCTTAGCGTCGTACTGTTGAGTTAGGATGTGTACGTCTGATGGCTTAACCTCTGTTTTGGCTTGAACCTGATAGGTATACTTGACCCCATCCGCGGTCAGGTAAATTTTATCTCCAGGTTGAAGGGTCATGATGGTGCTAAAAATGGAGTTGTAGCGGCGGGGATTTTTAACTGACGGGTTGTAAAAGGAGCGCAGAACAGAGTGACCAAAAATCACAGGCGCGCCTGGCTGGCCAGGCAGCGCCGTACCAGCATAGGCTATCAGCGAGTCGTTTAAATCTGTGCCACCAACTGTGACTTTGGCCGACTCGATTTTTAGTTTGGGAATATCCAGAATAAACTCGCTTAACGCGCCCTGATTCTCTCCACTGCCTTCAATTTTGGGCAGTTGGTCTTGATCAAACCAGTGCGCCAAATTGGTGTAATCCAATGCTTCGTCAATGATCAGCGGGCCTTGGCCAGCAGTCTCGCTAGCTTGAACCTGAGGTATGGTCTGAGTTACCACCAAAGGGGTAATCTCCATAACCTGTTCTTGAGGTATGGGGGCGGTTAAAGCAGATCGTTGTAGTTGGGGAGTAGTCTGCACGTAATAACCGACAATCGGTACCACCGCGCTGCCTACCAGATACAGACCAACTGAAATGAACACAACGGGTAAAATAATTGAGCCAAGCCTGACGGCTCGGGGCAGTGATTTTTTAATTTTGTCTTCTCTGGCCAACTCGTCCGTTTGTTCGTACGCCTCCGAAACCGTTAATCGAGCCACATGTCGGGCCACTTTTTGCTCAACTGTATCCAAAGACATACCCGCCGCTAGAGCTTTTCTATATAAACTGACTAACTGCTGTTTGGTGTGAGTGGTGGTAGGTACTGACATGTGCTTACTCACGGATGAGTCGGAGGTGAATCCGTTGCTCATCATTAGGCAGAGTAGTACGAATTGACTGAATGAAACTTGGCTGAAGCATAACTGTAGCGCTAGATACGGTATCTAAAGCCTCTAGGTCTGCTTGGGCTGTTTCCAAGCTCTTGCCTAACACAATTTTGATTAACTCAGACTCCACCACTGTTGGGTAGGCAGCCGAGCTAATGTTAGCATTGAGCTTGAGTTTGCCCGAGCCACTGGCTGCAGATGTATCTGGTGCTGACAAAATCTGGGGATCCTCACCTACCAACTCGAAGCCGGCAGGCACTTCAGCTGAGAGAACTTGCTTGGCAATTGGTTGCAAATCAGCTGCTGTGTATGACAGCGCTTCCACTTCTATCGACAAGCTTAGGGTTAACTGCGTAGCCTCATCGCCTTCTTTGGCACTGTAACTCGGAGTCTCCTTGGTAATCCGAGCATTGGGCAAAAAGTAAGTGCCATCTTTGGATTGGGCAGCAAACTCAGAGTTGGCTTTCAATAGTAACTCGCCACGCAGGTCTTTGAGTAGTTCGGCTCTGTCGGCAGCGGCTACTACCCTGACCTCTCTACTAGCACCACCTGCCAAACCATCTACTACCAGGGCGCTAAATGTGTCGGTAGAGAAGCTATCAATCACCAGTTCCACGTCCTTTTTAAGATTGCTTTCGTCACCAATGGCTGAGGCAGTCACTGTGCCGTCAGCATTGCCAAAGGTTATTTTTTTAGTCTCACCGGTTGTATGCGAGCTGGCCGATGCCACCGTGACCGCACTATCAAGCTTAAAACTCAGATTTTTGGAGGTAAATGTACTGCCTGCCGCAAATGTCTTTTCTGAACTGGTTTTGTTAAACAACCGCACTTTACCTTTTGCCTTGTCGCCCACCAAGAGCGTACCAGTGGTGGACATTGAACTTTGATCTTCTAAAACTTTGGTTACTTTTTTGGCAGCCAAAACTCTGGCTTCAGGATCAGTCGTGGTCGCGGTTGGGTCAAGTGTGATCTCAACTTCTTTGGATACTAGTTGCTTGCTCAGGGTAACTTGCAACTGAGCAGAAGTCATGAACAATACAGACATAACTGCCACTATACCTAGCACCAGCACACCAGCCAGTACTCCTATAATGGCAAAAAATCCAACCGATCGTCTGCCGTGGTAGGGTTTATTGAGCGCGCTTAACCAGTTCAAACCGGTTTTTGAATCACTTTTACCCGCAGACTTACTAGCAGTTGGCACAACAGCAAAATCAGAACTAAAGTCACCCGATTCTGCAGATTCCAGTTCTGGTGCAGCGGCGATTTTGGCCGCACTGATGGGAATGCCAAAAGTGGTAACTGCAGGCTCTACCGCCAGCTCTTGGCTAGAGTTTGCCGTGGCCTCTTGTTCAGCTTCTGCTTCAGTTTCATCAGGGTCAATATCCAGATCTGCTTCTGGCTCAACTTCAACCAATTCGGGTTGAACCGAATCAAGAGTGGTTGTGGCCGGTTCTGTAAAGCTAGAGCGCGGGGCGGTTACACTTACCGTAGTTGAGTGATTGGAGGATTGTGGCACAGGCAGCCCATGCGCGAGGGCGACAGCCCGAGCAGCCTCGAGAGCCATCACTGTCACAAAAGCCTCTGGAGGCACAACGTCTATAGTTGGAGTCTGTAAAAACAGCTTCTGCCCATCCCATGAATAATCTAGTAGCTGCTGTTGCTGCTTGCGGAGCTCTTCGGCGTTTAAGTCAAATGAGGCCAACACCATCTTGGGTGGTAGCTGAGTTTCAGTTTTGGATTTGAGAGCAAACCGCGCCAGCGCTTCTTCCACATCTGCAACGGCATTGTCAGATCTGCCCACACTCTCAGCATGTTTAATCACACCCTGCGACACCAGATTGACCATCACATGATCGGTGGTAAACAAAAATAGCAGGCCAGAGAAGAGAGCATTTTGTTGCACATAGTAATGGGCCAACGCTTCAGAAATCACTATGAAGCCAAGTGGCTCCAAGCTCAGCTCAGTGGTAATTTTCTTGACCAGCGGCCGCTTGGTCTCGGCAATATCACCATCTTTGACCCAAGAGGACTCAAAACAGAAAATGATCTGGTTTAGTGATTCAGATTCAGGTCCCAAATCTTGGAGTGCTTCATCGGCCTTCACAAGTGCCGCCGCTGCATCAGCGTACTCAAGTACACGGGATTTCTCGACTATGGTAGTCTGGGCGTCGCCCACACGCAGTAGTAACGCTTGCAATCTAGTATTGGAAATGGCCAAGCAGAGGACTAAGCGAGGTTCACCAGACTGATCATGAGCAGTAAAAAGCTTGGGCAAGTTCATTAGTGCCTACCATTGTATACAGTCAGCGCCATGTTGTCTAATTGTCGGTGCGATCTGTCCTAGATTGCATTAGCGCAAATAGACACGTCTGACACCAGCACTGACCGCTTTGTCCTTGAAGATTTGGATGGATGAAATTTGGCCGGTATGGGCCACGTGTGGTCCGCCACAAAGTTCCTTGGAAACCCAGTCAACCTGAGGGTCTGTCAGATCGTGGTTGGTGCCGGTAGGACGCTGGCCAACTGTATAAACCGTGACTTGATCTGGGTATTTCTCGCCAAAAAATGCCATGGCGCCAGACTTAAGGGCTTCATCCTTGGGCATGCTAGCTACTGATACTGGCAGGTCTTGAGCAATCCACTGGTTTATTAGGTTCTCAACCCTTGTCTTTTGATCATCGGTCAAGGCTGCGTCATGGGTAAAATCAAAGCGCAAGCGCTCGACGGTAATGTTTGAACCCTTTTGCTGCACATGTTCTCCCAAGACATGCCTGAGAGCAGCGTGCAATAGGTGAGTGGCGGTGTGGTAACGTGTGGTTTGCTCGGAGTGATCGGCCAAACCGCCCTTGAACTTGCCCGCACTGGCTGTGCGGGAAGCGTCTGAGTGAACTGATTTTGCAGCGTCAAAATCTGCTTGCTGAAGCACTTCACCGCGCTCGGCCGCTATTTCCTGAGTCAGCTCAAAGGGAAATCCATACGTCTCGTATAATTTGAAAGCCAACATTCCATCCAATCGCTGGCCAGATTCAGTTAGTTTCTCAAGCTCGTGCAGGCCTTTAATCAAGGTTTTTTCAAACTTGGATTCCTCTAGGGCCAATGCTTCTTGAATTTGCGTTTGCTTGGCGGCTAGCTCTGGATAAGCGTGGGCATAAAGTGAGACAACCACCGGCACCAGACTAGACATGATGGGTTGAGTAATCCCCACCATTTTGCCATACCTGACCGCGCGCCGAACCAACCGTCGAGCAAAGTAGCCTTGTTCTTTGTTTCCCGGAAACACTCCGTCTCCCGCCAACATGACCGCAGCCCGGAGATGGTCAGCGATGACCCGGTATGAGCGCTTGATTGCGTCGGAATCAGCGTACTTGCTACCAGATATGGCCTCGAGTGCAGAAATGATCGGGGAGAAGAGGGGAGTCAAAAATACATCGGGGTCCTGGTTGGCAGCGGCCAATATCCGTTCAAATCCACCACCAAAGTCAATATTTTT
>CAZSHY010000020.1:0-5098 GCA_964607125.1 uncultured Pseudomonadales bacterium
TTCATCATAACAGTGGCCTTGAATCCGCTGGTTCGTTTTTGTCATCGCCGGTTGCACATTCCTAAAACGTTTAGCATCGTGATTGCTTATATTGTTTTCCTAACATTTTTGTCTGGACTGGTAGCGCTAATCGTGCCAACTTTGGCAGTCCAGGTTCAGCAGCTGTTCCAAAAAATCAACATCCCCCTGATTCAAGACGAAATTAGAAATATTAACTTCACGCTTCAAGAATGGGACACACTTTTTAGTCGAATAGGTGATTCTGCGGGCTTACTTCTCAATATCATCAATAGCACATTCAATGGCGTGTTCACGGTCTTTACATTAATAGTGCTTTCCTTTTATCTAATGCACGAGCGAGAAAAGTTGCATAAAAAAATAACCTGGTTCACCAAAGATGAAGTCCATCTTAAAAAGACTAAAGATTTTATTGACTCAGTTGAGCATCAGCTAGGTGGCTGGGTCAGAGGTGAGGCCATTCTCATGTTCGCAATAGGTTCGCTCACCTATCTAGGTTTAACACTACTTTCTATTCCATACGCTTTACCGCTAGCCCTGCTAGCAGGTATGTTGGAAATTTTGCCCAGTCTGGGACCAACAATTGCAGCCATTCCTGCCATTTTCGTGGCCTTTATCACCTTTGGGCCAATGATGGGACTAATCGTCACGCTCTTTGCCATCGTGGTGCAGCAGTTAGAAAACAACTTCTTAGTTCCCAAAATTATGAATGACAACGCACATGTTAGCCCTCTGGTTTCTATAATTGCCATTTTAGTTGGCTTCAGTCTGGGCGGGGTGGTTGGCGGTTTGTTGGCCATACCCATCTACATCACCGTCAGAGCAGCTTACTCCCACTTTTTGAAGCCGGAATCACTTAAATAACGGCGCGCAAAATCAACCTTTTTTTGATATTGCCTCATAGTTTTGATATACTACGCCTGTGCTATGCAGTCCAGATTGTGGCTAGTACCTCGGCCCTGGGCAACCAGGAGACTGTACTAGAGGAAAGTCCGGACAGCTGAACGTAGGATGTCCAGCGAAAGCTGGAGAGTGCGTACTTGTCGCAAGACGGGTCGCACGACAGTTAGAGCAACAGTGACGAATCGGGTGGCGCCGAGTGCAACGACCAAGCTTCTGGGTCTGGACCCAAGATTGTCAGCTCTAGAGCGAATCTGGGGTTAGGGGCAATCCTCTCCGCTGCAACCATCGAACTTCACCCAAATGGACACGTTCCTTAGTGTGGTGATAAGGCCATGGGCATTAGATAGATCATCATCTTAAACACAGAATCCGGCTTATGGGCTGCATAGCACACAAACATAGCGTATAATGGACCCATGTACGACTCATTTGTGATCATTCTCAACCAAGTACTTACTCAATCTGCTGCTTTCTTGCCTCGCGTTGTGGCAGCTTTGCTAGTCTTGATTATTGGTGGTGCGCTGGCCAATGCGGTTAAGAAATTGGTGGTGAAGCTATTTGAAGCTATCCGCGTTTCATCAGCGGTAGAAAAAACTCCCATAGAACATTTTTTGAAGAATGCCGAGTTGGGCGCTAAAATCGAGGAAGTCTTGGGGTCTGTTCTCTATTGGTTATTGATGTTAGTAGTGCTGCATACAGTTGTCACGGTCCTTGGCTTGACATCCCTGTCTGGACTTCTTGAACGAGTGTTGGCTTACCTACCACGAGTCATTTCTGCGGTAATTGTGCTTTTTGTAGGTGTGCTTCTAGCCGGATTGGTAGAAGGCTTGGTCAAAGGTGCTATCAGATCCATTGATAACAAAGCCGGACGGCTGCTGGGCAAGTTGTCCAGCTACTTGGTTATGACAATTGCTAGTCTAGCAGCAGTTTCTGAGTTGGGAATTGCCCGCGACTTTATTCTGGTTTTGCTGATTGGCTTCGTAACGATGATCTCTCTAGGCGGTGGCTTAGCACTCGGTCTTGGTGGCAAAAAAGTTGTGGAGCAAATGCTTGAAGAGTGGTACGGCAAGATGCGCAAGGATTTGAGTAGAAGTTAGATAACTTCAAACCGCGTTTAGGCTGTCAGCCTGCCTCAATCTGTACCCAGGTGCAGTACGACGATACATCCCCCATCTGGGTAACTTTTGAAGGTTTCACAGTCAGCAGCCAAGCCCATGTCGACGTACTCAGGTGTAAGTAATTGCTGATTATGCTCTGGACTTTGCTGCCAAGCATCAAATACTTGCCAGGGAGACTGGTGGACAAAAGATAAATTTTCTCCTGCCTTGAGATACATGTAACCAGCTTTTTTGAAGAGATACCAAGATGGAGTGTCCGATGTATCTTGGTGACGGTAATATATTTTAGCAACCATATCTGCAATTTTGTCCTGGGCACTTTGTTCTAAGCTGGGATGAATTAGTAACGGTGAGAGTTTGTGCTCCTTGCGATGTGCATTGATTAGTAAATAGAGTTTGAAAAGATCAAAGACTTCAGACTGGGCTGTTGTTGTGTTCACTCCTTGAACACTCCCCGCGGAAGTGGCAGTGGTTTGGTCAGAGTCGGTGCTGGGAGATGGTGAGGTTGGCAAGGCCAAGTTGCCCGGTTCTTTGGTTACAAATGCCGGAGCATTGAGTAGGAAAGCTGCCAAAAGTGCACACAATATCAGCGTGGCAGCTACTAAAAGGATTATTTTGAGACTAGCTAAATACTTCATTGAATACTTTTATTGTACATCGTTTTATGGCTTAGTGAACTCTATACCGGTTGTGAGTGTCGAAACTGGAGGGCCTCAGCCACATGTTGAGGCTCAATTATGGCGGCTTTGTCCAAATCTGCGCATGTCTGGGCTACGCGCAGCACACTAAAAACACCTCTTGTCGACAAGTGAAGCTTGTTTGCAGCTACCTGCAGAAGTGACTCAGCTCCATCTGAAACCTTGCAAAAGCTACGAAATGTGACGCTCGTTAGGTGGGCATTGAGTAGATTGGGATCTTTATACCGAGTTTCTTGGAACTCTCTAGCAGCTAAGACTCGGGTTAGAATTTCAGACGATGTTTCCGCTGAATCGGATTTAAGCATAGTTTGGGCACTGTTCACGAACAATGAAATGTCAATTCTATCAAGCAGTGGCCCAGAAAGTTTTTGCTGATATGCTTGCCGTGATGATCGGCTGCAGCGGCAGGGTTTGAGATGCGACTGATAGTAACCGCAAGGGCATGGATTGGCCGCTGCTACCAAACTATATCTGGAGGGAAAAGTAAAACTTTCTTGAGCTCTGGTGAGAGTGACGCTGCCTGTCTCAAGCGGTTGACGTAATGACTCAATGCAGTCTCTAGAAAACTCAGGTAATTCGTCCAAAAAAAGAATGCCCCGATGCGCCAGTGATACCTCTCCAGGCAAAACAGTGCTACCACCTCCCAGGAGCCCGCTTTTACTGATTGTATGGTGAGGCGATCTCATAGGCCGCAGGGTAATGAGTTGCCCGCGATTGAGGCCGCGCAGTGAGTGGAGAGCGGTAACTTCTAGCGCCTCGGCTTCTGTCAGGGGAGGCAAAATTGTACAAAAGCGGTTGGCGAGCATACTCTTGCCCGTGCCCGGTGGTCCAGTCATGAGTACATGATGGCCGCCTGCGGCGGCCAACTCTAGTCCCCTCTTGGCTGTGGCTTGACCAATAATATCAGCGAAGTCCAAAGTATCTGACACGGCAGTAGACTTGTCACCAAATTTGTTGAGTGACTTAAGTTGTGCCAGCGTAGCTGGCTTTAGTGAGGGTAAATCCATTTTGTGACTGAAGTAGTCGAGTAAATCTTGAAGTGTGGCCACAGGCACAATCTCAATTCCAGATACAAGCGCTAGCTCAGCCGCATTTGCCTCTGGCACGATGACTCTGATAAATCCCAAGTTTTTGGCCGCGAGAACCAATAAAAGAGCGCCTCGAATGGGTTTAAGCGCCCCGTTGAGTGATAATTCTCCCAGATAAAGTGTCTTTGGTGACTGGACTGGAGCTCGACCGTACAAGACTAAAAGTGCCACCGCGATAGCCAGCTCCAAACAACTGCCATCTTTACGTCTATCTGCTGGTGCTAGATTGACAACCGTTCGCCGAGCTTTAATCTTTACACCGCAGTGGACCAGTGCAGAAGTGATTCTTTCTTTGGCCTCTGCAACTGCCTGAGTGGGAAGTCCGATAATTACAAACTTAGGCTGACCAAAAATGGTATCAACTTCTACTTCTACGATATAAGGAACCGAACCATGTGTGGTGGCAGAATATGTTCGCGCGAGCATATTTCTGACTATATGCTAACAAGCTTACATTTAGCGTGATTTTGACAAAACGTCGATTACTTGCCAATTTGTTCAATTAGACGGTTGCAGTAGCCCCACTCATTGTCGTACCAGCTGACAACTTTGACCAGATTGCCTCCAACCACATTGGTCAAAGCCAGGTCGACAATTGAGGATTCTCTGCGACCGACGATGTCAGATGATACTAGCGGCTCGTTGGTCACTGCCAAAATTCCCTGCCAGGCTGGATCGGCGGCAGCTTGAGTTAAAGCCTGGTTGACCTCTTCAATGGTCGTGTCGCGTTTGGTTACAAACACCATGTCAGAAATTGAGCCAACAGCTACGGGCACGCGTAAAGCGAAGCCATCAAAAATTCCCTTGAGCTCTGGGATGACTTCGCCGGTAGCAATGGCTGCACCACTAGTAGTAGGCACGATGTTTTTGGCTGCGGCCCGGGCGCGGCGCATGTCATGCTGGGAGTTATCATGCAGGTTTTGATCATCCGTATAGGCATGGGCGGTAGTCATCATGGCTTTCTCCACGCCAAATACCTTGACCATAACTTGAGCTACAGGCGCCACGCAGTTGGTGGTACAGGAGGCATTCGATCTAACTTTTTGGGCTGGATCAAATGTATTGACACCAATCACGCTGGTGCTAATGGCGCCACCTTTGGCGGGTGCGGAAATAAGCACTTTTTGTGCACCGCCCTCAAAGTGGGCAGCGGCCTTTTCTTCTGAGGTGAATGCACCAGTTGACTCGATAACGGTTTCAACTCCATGTGTACCCCAAGGAATAAGCTTGGGGTCACGCTGGGCGGTGACCAGGATGCTGCGACCGCCAATAT
>CAZSHY010000020.1:5198-18006 GCA_964607125.1 uncultured Pseudomonadales bacterium
CCACCTATGACGATCGCAATCTGAACATTTTGCGCGTAGACCGTTTTTATTTGTTCGGCTACTGCCAGTGCCGCACTCGAGTCAATGCCGTATTCACGGTCGCCAAGAATTGATTCTCCGCCAACTTTGAGCATGATACGTTTGAAACGAGGTTGGGACATAGAGCCTTTCAAAATAACTGACAAGATTTGTTTACACAATACTCAAAGTATAGTACTTTGAACCAGAGCGATTGACAAGCAGGGGCCGGGGCGTCGTGACTAAGGTTGGTTCATTTTTTTACGTACAACTAAGTACTCAGCCCCATACATTGCGGCGTCGTAGCCTCTAAGTTCATCATTTGATTCGCACGTATCTGCAAAATCATTTACTTCCTGACCAACCAATTCAAGGCGCTCGTGCTCGACGAATGTTTTTTTGGTGAGGATAAATTCCCGGCCGTTGATGGTGGCGCTACCGTAAAACAGCAATATTGCTCCAGGTTTGGCTGTGGTCTCAAATAAGGTCAATCTGTCGTTCACCTCGTTTTGCCAAGGGTAGCAAATCCAGATGTCTGACTCAGCTAAAGCAGCCATGACCTGTGGGGTATTTTTATCCAGCACCATGTTAAATTCTTCATTCAACATCCTAGTGTGAGTGATGCTAACACCGAACTGAGCAAGTTGTCTCACTTTGCGCTCAAATTCAACTGCAGCCAGGATCGGATCTCGCTCAATGCCTGTGACCTGGAACCCTAGCTGGTCCCAGACGAATGACCACTGACCATCCCCTGCTCCGAGGTCAAGAACACGTTGTCCCGGATCAAGGCCTTCTCGTTGTAGTACCATTAGACACCCGACCGCCGAGATGTAAGCATCGAGTGGAGATATGGCAATAAACTGTTTATTTATCACGCCTTTCTCACTCATCATGTGTTGCGCTCGTTTGCGCTCATCGTACGCAAACTCAAGCTCAGCGAGCGTTTTGACAGGCAGCAGCATCTGAGCTGGGACATCGTAGTTCAAATTCCTTTCTTGTACGGCAACAGTGTCTAACTGGTGGCGGGCAGATCCGTATGCATGAACTCTTTCTTCTAGCAGCCACCGTTGTTTTTGATCAAGTCTCTGCCTTTTTGTCACCACATCTAGATGCTGGCGCTTTGTCTTTAATTTCTCATCATAGTCAAGGTTTTTGCCAGCAGTTAAGGCATTAATTTCTTTGATAAGAGCGGGAATATCAATTTGTTCAAAAGCTGTTGGGGGAATCGTTGGGGGTAAATCTAGATCGGATTTAGTAGTGACTTCATTTAGCATATTTCCGCCTACACCCCCAACTTAGCTCTGAGCCTGAGAATCTTCCATCTCACGTCCTCGGCAATCCGGAAGAGTTTGTAGATGGGAAAGTTGTATACCATGTCGTATGAACCTAGAAAGTGCATCAAGTCTCCGCCGTAACCCTCTTTAAATTTATGAAATCCATACCACGAGCTCTTGGGATCGGCATCTGGTCCGAGCGAACCCCATAAATCAAAAGTATGACATCCTTGGCGCTGGCCAAATCTGATCATCTCCCAGAGCATGAGGTTACTGGCCATCACGTCACGGTGCACAGACCTGGAGGCTCCATATGGATAGTAAAGCACGCCGTTGAACACAAATACTATCCAGGAGACCAAAATAGTATTTTCGTAAACAGCATTGAAAATCCGCATCATGCCGGATGTGCCTAAGTTGTCCCACATTTTTTGAAAGTATTCGGGGGTGTGGGCGTAAAAACCTTGGCGCTTGGTGGTTTCTTTGAGAATTTCGATGTACTGATCCATGCCCTCTTGGGAAGTGTTTTCAAATATTTGGACACCTTTTTTTTGAGCCACGCCGATGTTGTACCTGGTTTTGCCCTTGAGATTGGTCAGTAATTTTTCTTCTGTCAGAGTTAGGTCAATTTGGAAGGTGTATTTGGTAAATAAAGGCCTGCCTGGTTCGGCGTTGTTTTCTGATAAAAATTGTTTGATTGACTCGCGTGCAGATGGTAAGCCCACTTTTTCAGCCACATTTGGTTCAATTTTGATAAACATGGCTGAGTATTTTTTGGCCAGTTGTTGAAGCGTTTTGAGCTGGTCGCCATCGGGCATTTCGCCCTTGGGGAAGTAGCCTACCATTTGTTTGATGACGGGAATCTGGTGAAACGAAACTTGTAGACCTTTGACCATGGAGCCGTTTTCGTAAAAACCAACACGCTCGACCTTGGTGCCAGTAGCACGCTTAAACTCACCCCACTCCCAAGACTGTAGCGGGTGGCGCACGACCTGATTGTAGGCATCCTTTTCAACGGCAGTAACTTCACGAATCAACATACGCTTCCTTACTTCTCTTTTATTAAATCACCTTTCAATCAATCTATCTATGTCAATTTCGCCTTGGAGAACGCCATCCAATAAATCGTCATCGAGCGGCACATATCGTCTAACTGGAGCGGCTGACTGGTTTGACTGAGATGTCTGAGATTGTCGCCAGTTGCGCGGTGATGGTTTGGTTCCATATCTGTCATTGGAAAATGATCCACCTTCAAGAAACCCAGATTGAGCTGCTCCGCCGTCGCTCTCAAGCTTAAGTAAGTTGGGAGAAATATCATTTAGAAATCTGCTCCGTAGCGCGCTGCTGCTGGTGCCGTATTGAAATCTGGATCTAGCATAGGTCATAAACAATCTATCTTTGGCGCGGGTAATGCCCACGTAGCAAAGTCTGCGCTCCTCCTCCATTTGATCTGGATCAAGCAGGGAGCGGGAGTGCGGCAGAAGACCTTCTTCAATGCCCACCATAAACACGACTGGAAATTCTAGGCCTTTGGCAGAGTGCAAGCTCATCATGTTTACACCTTTGCCTTCACCCTTAGCCTGCACGTCTACAAACTGATTATCTTGAATTAGCGCAATATTTTCTAGAAATTGGGTCGTATTTGTAAACTGGGCAGCCACGTTGATTAGCTCTTCCACGTTTTCAATTCTGGCTGCATTATCTTCAGTTTGGCGATCGTATTTTTCCAAATAGTTGGTTACATCCAGAATTTGTTTCAGCAGGGCGGCTGGATTAAGTTCAGAGGTTTGGTGAGTGTCGTCGCGCTGGATTCCCGTCAGCCACGTACTAAAAGCCGTCAGTCGGCGCTTGCCCAAGCCAGTGATGCGTTCCAGACTGACGGTATCGGCAGGGTTGACGGTATATTTGAGGTAAGCCAGAACATCCTTGACCTCAGAGCGCTCGTAAAACTTGGTCCCACCAATCAATGTATAGGGTATGCCCGCTCTGATCAGCGCTTCCTCGAATGCGCGTGATTGAGCATTGGTCCGATACAAAATGGCCATTTCCTCATATTGGTATTTGCTTCTCAGTTCGCGAATTGAGTTGATGACTTGGGCTGCTTCTGCTTGTGAGCTGTATAATTCAAAAACGGTGATCGGCTCCTCTTGAGCACGAGTTGTCCACAGCTTGAGAATGGGATGTGAAGTATTAAGCGAAATTACGTCTGTGGCAGCATCCAGTATGGTTTGATGTGAGCGATAGTTTTGCTCCAGGCGATACTCTTTAATTTCGGGAAAGTCTTTTTTAAGATTCATCATGTTGCGATAATCAGCGCCACGCCACGCGTAAATGCTTTGGCTAAAGTCACCGACCACAAACAAGTTCCCTTGTGGAGCAGCCAAAAGTTTGGTCAACTCGTACTGAACTTTGTTGGTATCCTGGTACTCATCAACTAACACATGAGTAAATTGGTCTTGGTAGCGGTCTCTAACCGAGGCGACTCTTTGGAGTAAAAAAAGATGTTTAAGCAATAAGTCATCAAAGTCTAAGGCTTGAGCCTTGGCCAGAGCTGTTTGGTACAACCCATATATGCGAGCTACGTGTTCTTGAAAAGCGCCCTTGGCCAGATCTGTGTATTCAGTTGCGGAAAGCAGCTCATTCTTGGCTGTAGAGATGGCCCCTCTGACAGCGCTCAAACTAAACCGTTGGGGGTCAATGCCGTGCTCCTTGTGAATAAGTTTGAGTAGTGAAGTTTGATCATCGGTATCATAAATTACAAAGTTGGGATCCAGACCCAATGCCAAACCTTCGCGGCGAAGAATTCGCGCGCTTAGGCTGTGGAACGTGCCAGAAAAAGGTAAACGACTGCCAGTCTGAACTTCAATTCTTTGTTTAAGTTCCCCAGCCGCTTTATTGGTGAAAGTCACAACTAAAATGCGTTCAGCGGTGGTTTGTTTTTGCTCAATTAGCCAGGTGGCTCTGGTTGTTAAAACAGTGGTTTTGCCCGAGCCTGCTCCTGCCAAGACCAAGGCTGCGCCTTGGCCGTGGGTTACGGCTGATTGTTGATCTGGGTTGAGGTTTGTGAGCAGACTAGACATGACAACGGTTCGTATCGTATCACGGATGGCAGCCTATGGTACACTAGACCCAATATGACCAAACTGATCATTGCCAATTGGAAATCACATAAATCAGTTAAAGCAGTACCCACTTGGTTTGAGGAGTTTCATGCTGGTCTCTCAGATTTGTCCAGCCAAGGTGTTGTTTCTGCCGGGGCAGCCGTTGAAACCCAAGTGGTGATAGCGCCATCCTTTCCATCACTCGCGGCTGTTAACCAGCAATTGACGGCCTACCAAATGGGTGTGTCGGTTGCTTTGGCAGTACAAGACGTAAGTCCATTCCCTGCTGGAAAATATACCGGCGCGGTAAGTATGCAAAACTTGGAGGGCTTGCCGGTTGAGTACGCAATTGTTGGACATTCTGAGCGTCGCCGCTACTTCCATGAAACTCATGTAGACGTGGCCAAGAAGGTTGAGCTCGCCCTGGCGAGCGGTGTCACCCCTATCGTATGTGTGGATGAAGAATACGTAGCCGATCAAGCTGCCGCGATTGCTCCCGAATTAGTTGCACAGTGCATAGTGGCGTATGAACCACTCTCAGCTATTGGCACGGGCAATTCAGTGGCTGTTGACCAAGTTGTCCGCGTTAAAGATTTGGTGATCAAGTTATTTGGGGGAGTGCCTTTTATTTACGGAGGCAGCGTAGATGAAACTAACGCCCGCGAATACTTTTTGGTTTGCGACGGCGCACTGGTGGCGACTGCCTCATTGGCGGGTGGTCAATTCGCCAAGGTTGTGGCCTGCGCTCACTCAAGTTAGAATTCTCAATTGCTGTTTACACGGAAAATGGTGGATTCACCCAGGGAAATTGCCACAGGGAAAATTTCTTGAATCTCAGCTTCATTAGCACCCCAAACTTCACGCTCGTTTGGTCCCACTAGAATATAATCTATGCCGTATTTGGCAAACAAGTCGGTGCTAGCTGCTGGATTCTGAAACATTTCTCTGGCGTCTGTTTCAATTTGGTAGTAGTCATAGCCATGTGTCCATAACCAGCCGCGAAATGTGAGTAGAGGCTGGCGACCGGTTAGGTTAAACAACCAGGTATTATGCATATCTCCAGTCAGCCAAACAGAGTCAGAGGCAGTGTTTTGCTTAACCCAGTCTGTGAGTTGCAGATCGGCTTGCGAATACATTTGAAAGGTATGAATATCAAATCTAATTATTCGCCATAAATCAACTGTACCGCTGAAAATGGTGAGGCAGAAAATCAAAGCGGCCGCAAGTTTGAGGAGGGTTTGACGGACAGCCGATTTGGAAGCTGAGTTCCATAATTGAGCCAGTGTGACTGCTGCCAACCCAGAAAATCCGACCGAAGCCCAAGATAAAAGTTTGGTATTGTCCCAAATAAATGGTTGGAATAAAAATAGGTTAACCAGTGCAAAAATAGCGAAAAAAGGTAAGAAATAAAACAGGACAGAGAGTTTGGCACTCGATGATTTTTGTTGACTAACCATAATGGCCATACCGGCCAATGCCAAAATTGGAACCACCCCCCAATTGCGAAACCAAAACTCAAACCAGTTGACATCAAATTCCTGCAAGTACCATCCTGGAAACCACCGAATAAAGCTACTCGAGCTCACATTCGAGAAAAAATATAAGGCTAATAAAGGTATTGCCCCTAAGCTAACGACCCCGGCCAATCCCAACCAGCGGCCAAAGGTGTGCAATTTTTTGGCTTTGGTTGCAATTCCAACTCTACCCACCATCCAACACGCTAGAATGATGCCGCTAGCCAGAAATGAGTGGGTGTGGATTATGGGTAAGATGGCCAATAACGCAGCCGCAGTCCAAAAGGCAAAGGCTGAGGATTTTTTAGAAAATGCATTGTGCCAAACCAGTGACAAAGCAATTAATGCCAGTGGGAAACCCAGGGTGAAGGCTCGTTGAGGAATGAGCTGGCTGTTGACTACGGAAATCCAGCGAATGAAGTGATCTTGCATGCTAGTATATTCTTGAGGGGGATTTAGAGCGATAAACCAAGGATTATTAGACGTAACTATATCTTGGATATAGTAAATAAAACCTGTGCCGCCATTGCACAAAAAAATCACACTGGCTAACAGGGCTATTTTGGCGGAGGTAAATAAGCGCCGGTAAAACCAAAACAAGACTCCCACAAACATGAGCGAAAATAGGAAACTGGGCACCACAAAAGCTGAGAAAAAAGGTGCTCCCATCTTGATTAAAAGTGCGGAAATAGCATTGGTAAAAAATGGGTAGGAAAAATGTGCGCCTAAGAGAAATGGGCTGGAGCTGAGAATTAAGCCGCGCTCAACCATGGCTGAACCCATGGTGAAGTGGGCCGCCCAGTCGCCCCAAATGCTGACATGGCTGACTTCCATCCCACCAAGTTCGTCTGGGGTGATAGCGTGACTCCAAAAATAAGCAAAGTAGAATAGCCAGAAAAGCAAGTAACTTATCTCAATTGCATGAGATTTGATCAATTGATAACTACGTTTTATAAATGGCAGATTGGCAGGCATACGCTGATTATTGTACTAATTCTACGTAATCTGCGCTCACCCAACCTGCGGCAGTCTCAAGTTGGAGCTTAAACCAGTTGCCCTGAGATTCTCCTAGATATGGATAGGTATGCCCCACAGTGGCAAAGCCAACTTCCTTGCCAGCTGGACTAGCAGACTCCCGGACCCGGAGTACTTCTGTGCCCTCACGAAAGTATCCTGTTGGTAAAATTAATAGATGAGAACCGGTAGCGCCGCTTTGTGTAGCGGTGGCAGCTGCCGAATGCCCTGCCAGCTGTCCTGATACGGACGCGGAGCTAGTTGCACTTGGACTTGGAGTTAGAGCAGCGTTTTGATCCTCATCAAGCTTGGCAAGTTTAACTGTGACTACCATTCTATAGCCTTGAACGACGCTGAGGGTATGCCTTTGAGTTTCAAATGAAGGCAGCGTAACTTCAAACTCTGTTGGTCCAGGAGAAACTGCGGGAATAATAACTGGTGAAAACTCTTTATCATGACCATTGAGTGAAACGATGGCACCGTCAGGAATAGTTACAAAGGAAACTTCGGCGCTTTTTTTGTTTTTGAGTGGTTCCATTTCATAAATAACACCACCACTTGTTTCGGGACGAAGCCCAGGTTTCCAGGTTACCACCGTCAGTAAGCCTTTACGCAGCGTCACCTGAGTTTCATGAGCGGTAAGTTCAGAATTATCTGGCTGAATTCGGACTTGGTACTCTCCGGGTTGAATATCTTTTTGAATCAGCGGCGTTTTTTCCAAATATTGCCCATTAAGAAAAACAGTGCTGGGTACTTCACCGGTGATAATTTGCAGGCCCGCGCTGTTATTTTTATCCAATAAAGTGCAACCAGATAATGCAGCCGAAAGCACCAGCATCACTACTAAGCTGGCTGCTCGAGTAAAACTGGGCCAAATTGTCTTAATACTAAGCATATCTGCTAGTGTAGCACGGTCAGCGGCTTGACTAAGGCGTGTTTTAAGACCTCGTCAACGGTGGCTACAGGAATGAACTTGATGGCTTTTTTGATCAAATCAGGAATCTCCACCAAGTCCCGTTCATTATCCTTGGGAATCAAAACGATCTTGCTGCCAGCACGGTGAGCCGCCAAACTTTTTTCTTTAAGTCCGCCAATTCTCAGCACTCGCCCGCGAAGTGTGACTTCTCCAGTCATGGCAACATCACGTCGAATCGCAACTTTGGTGAGGGCAGAAACTATAGCGGTGGTCATGGTTACACCAGCGGAGGGGCCTTCCTTGGGCACGGCTCCCTCTGGTATATGTACGTGGATGTCCGTTACCTTGAGCAAGCTGTCAGCAATACCGAGTTTTTTGGAGTTGGCCTTCACGTATGTTAGTGCGGCTTGGGCAGATTCCTTCATCACTTCACCCAGCTTACCGGTGAGCTTGATCTCACCTTTTCCAGGTGTCAGGGCAACTTCAATGAACAATACGTCACCACCCATAGGAGTATATGCTAGCCCGGTGGCTTGGCCGACGATGTCATGCGCCTCAGTCAGAGTGACGTCGTACATCTCAGGTCCCAGGTATTTTTTAAGGGTGGTGTTGGAGATCTTTAAATTGAGTTTGCCTAGGCCAGTGGATTTAGATTTTCGCTCAGATTTTTCCAAGAGCGTGCGTGCCACTTTGCGAGCAATTTTGCTCAGCATTCGCTCCAAAGAACGGACCCCAGCCTCTTGTGTGTAGCGTTCAATCACCGTTTTTATTACACCAGTCGGAATGTTGATATTTTTCTCTGACAGACTATTGGCGGTGAGAACTTTGGTGAGCAAATGTCTCTTGGCAATTTGAAATTTTTCTTCGCTGGTGTACCCAGAATACGAGATGATTTCTAGCCGGTCGCGCAAGGCGTGAGGAATGGTATCCAAGGTGTTGGCAGTGGTTATGAACATGACTTGCGAAAGGTCAAAAGGTAAATCTAGGTAGTGGTCCTCAAAGGCATGATTTTGCTCTGGATCGAGTGCCTCTAAGAGTGCCGAAGATGGGTCGCCCTTGTAGTCTGAGCCAAGTTTATCAATTTCATCCAGCATAAAAACCGGATTTCTCTCCCCCGCCTGACGGATTCCATTTAAAATTTTCCCAGGCATTGCTCCAACATAGGTGCGGCGGTGGCCGCGAATTTCTGCTTCGTCACGAACGCCACCCAGAGATACCTTAATAAATTTGCGGTTGAGGGCTTGGGCGATGGCTCGGCCAATGCTAGTTTTACCTACGCCTGGAGGACCAACGAAACAGAGTATGGTTGGCATAGTCTGTTTTTCTGAGCTAGCTGTTTTCTTTTTTTTGTCAGTGGCAGAAGCAGTTGTGTCAGTCTGTTGTTTAAGTTGGAGAACGGCTAGGTATTCCAAAATGCGATCTTTAACTTCTGTTAGCGCATAATGATTTTGGGCCAAGATTTCCTTAGCTTTTTGCAGGCTGACCGTACTTGTTCCAACTGTATTCCAGGGCAACTCGAAAACAGTATCCAACCAAGATCTGACATATCCAGACTCGGGGTTGGCGGTAGACATCTGGCGAAGGCGCTTAATTTCCTTGGTGATTTTTAGCCTCAGAGCATCGGGCAAGGTTAGCTTTTTAAGTTTGGTTTCATATTCGCCCACAACTTCTTCGTCATCTTCAATGTCACCAAGTTCTTTTTGAATTGTCCTTAACCGTTCGCGCAAGATGTTCTCACGCATGTGTTTGTCAAATTTGGCTTGAGTTTTGTGTACCACGTCCTTCTCTATTTCCAAGACTTTCATTTCATGAGCCAAGTGTTTGACCACAGAGCCGAGTCTGGTTTTCACATCCAGAGTTTCTAATATGGCTTGCTTATCTTTGGTGTCTATGGCTAGAGTGCTGGCTATTTGATCGGCGAGTTCCCCGTCGGTCACTCCACCCATCAATTTCATGAAATTTAAGAACTCCACTGGCTTGCCCATATGGACCGCCTTGCGAAATTCTTTTTGCAGATGTGAGGCAAGAGCCTTGAGCTCATCGGTTTGATCGTAAATATCTTCTAGTTTTTGAACTTCGGCCATCAGCTTGGGGTTGGTGGAAACGTACTGCAAAATCCTGACCCGACCTACGCCTCTGACCAGGGCGTTTATGCTGTCATCGGCTTTGAGAGTTTTTTCAATATAGGCTAATGTACCAGTCCGATAAAGATCTTCTGGACCTGGCTCTTCAACTGTTGGGTCAATTTGTGAAACTAGGACTACTAACTTGCGAGATCGCGTTGAGGCCTTGAGAGCATTGATAGATAAGCGTCTGCCAAAGGTCAGCACCGATTCTGTACTGGGGAAAAGTACTCCCTCGCGAATGGGCACCACTGGAATAGTGCCAAATTCAAATTTGTCAGCAGCTAGCGTGCGGCTCAAAGCGTCTGCGTCTGAGTCAATTTCATCGATGGCCTCAGTCAATGGGACAACTCCGGATGCAGTCGCTGATGGCGACGAAGGACTTGATGAGCTAGAGGATGCTGATGGCTCCAAACTAGATTTTTCTAGCTTGCTTAAGTTGTCAATTAGCTTGGCCAAGCCTTCTTTGACTTGAATTTTCTGATCAATTTGTGCAGATTTTTGGCTGGTTTCAGCTTTTTTATCTGAAGAAGGCTGGTTTTTCTCAGATTTATCATCTTTTTTGGAGGAATCATGCGAATCAGTCATAATTAGCATTCTATGTGTAGGTCTGCTAATTGGCAAGGGGGAAAAGGAGAGTTGGGTGTAGAGGTGGCCTAAGGTTTTCTCTTTGTTGATATGAAAACTTTAATATCTTCGAATGACTCATCTGACCAAGACGTGCTGTCTTTACAAAAGAAGTGCTGAGCGAATGACTTTATGATCTCTGCTGCGTCTCTAGTAAATGTCATGCCAATAACCAGAAGTGGACGACTGCCTGAGTGGTGGTCCGCAAGTTTTTTTACATAGCGTGAGGTTATCACATCGCGCTTGTCAGTTGAGAATACCGCTATATCAAGATATTGATCGTATATTGAATTAAGGTCTATGTATGAAAAAAGTTGCTTGGGTATGTGCTGCTCCAGAGCTGAGGCAGAGATATTAGAGATAAGTCTGTATCTAGGCATCGGTACCAACTCCCCATTTCCATTGTGGGTGTACTACGAATCGAACGTAGGACCTCAGTCTTATCAGGACTGCGCTCTAACCGACTGAGCTATACACCCATAAACTAGAGGGTATTATATCACCTCAATTTTGTCTGCACAGTATTTTTTTGGGCCAGAATCAGTGACTAGGGAGCCGGACTGGCGGTGGGAACTGGATTAGTGCTGGCTGTGCCAATTATGACTACCAAACCGTTGGCGCCACTGGCACTTTCGCCTGCTGGTAGGTCGCCAACACTCCCGTTTAACAACTCCGCTACACTCTGAGCCTGAGCTGTGTTATTTCCAGTAGTGTCAAATACTACCGTTTGCTCGTGACTGAATCGACTAGCATTGCCGCGTTTAATTACTGAAAACTCGAAAGGTAAACTAGTTAGTTTTTGCTCAACTGTGCGGGCCATACCGGAAATATTTGTCCCATTAAGCAGCGTAATAGACAGTGTTTGCGGTTGGGCTGTTTCCGGCGCAGAGCTGTTGGAGGTAGCATCTGTTTGAGTGACTGGCGCTACATCAATAACTTTTTGGGTTGAGGGTCGGTATAAGATTGCCTTACCAGCCGAAAGGTAAATCAGTACCTTATCGCCGTTTTCCGCATGCTTGAAGAAGCCTTGTTCTTTAAGTTTTTCCTTCTCTGTTACGGTGGCTACCGTGGGCAGCGGCTCGGTGGGCAAGTCCATAAACTGACTGATTCTGTGTGTTATTTGCACCACTTCTCTAGCCGGGTCAGCGCTGGTGAGTTGTCGATACTGCCAATAAAAATATCCAGCCGTACCGGCTAAGACCAGAATGATTAACCAAACTGCGACTCTACCCATCCAGGTTTTAAGGTTTTGACTTAGATTCAGGCTAGTTAGAGGAATCAATTTAAACTTCATAGCTAAAATTACATGAGGTTACTACTGGACATGGTACCCGCTTTGATAGTGACATGCAAGACTATTATATGTCATGATTAAGTCATGATTTGGCGGTGGATGCGTATCTGGACAACGACTTTCATAATTTGGCTGGTTAGTTTTGGCCTAGCGGTGCAGTCGGTGAATGCCATGGACTTCCAGCAGGTTTTAATTAGACCATCGCGGATGGCTACGGCTCAGGCGCCGGGGAGAATTTTAATTCAAGCCAGCGTGTCTGAGTCAGTCACTGAAGATGGACTGCAGCTTAATTTTGGCAGCGCATGGTCAAGCAGTGGCTTGGCCAGCAATTTAACTGTCTCCACCAGCGACTTGCCTGCCGGAGTTGTCAGTTGGCCAGGTATTGGCACAGCCACTGCCGCCACCTCAAATAGCGTCACTTTTCCCAGTCAAGATCTGACCGCTGGCCAAACTTACGGTTTTTACATGACGGGAGGAATTGTTAGCAACCCAGGCACTTCTGGCTCAGATGCCACTTATATTTGGCAAGTTGCAACTTTAGTTGGCGGTTCACCTTCATCAACGGCGTCAGTGGTGGTTCCAGCCCTGATGAACGACCAAGTGAGCATCACTGCCGAGATTCTGCCTCCGGCCAGCGCGTTTTCAGCCGATTTGACTACTTCCGACAATACCATAACACTGCCCCAGTCTACGGAAATTGTTTTTACCATAACTTACGGCTCAACACATGTGACAAGCTCCAATGTTACACTTCAGGCAGGCTGGGACTTAGGTACAATTCAGGGCAACGGTGTGCCCAGCGTAGAATTGTTAGACTATGTGGCTGGATCAGCTAGCACCGCCTTCGGCGGTGCGCCACCCACCATTAACTTGACTGCGCGAACTATCACTTGGGCTATTTCCAACCTACCTGCCAATACCACGGGA